>URUZ01000113.1 GCA_900551225.1 uncultured Clostridium sp. | reverse complement strand
TCTTCTGGATATAGAAGGTAAATCCGCCCACGTATTCATCGCCCTTCTTCTCCTTGTAAATCTGGGCCAGGGTTGCCTCCCCGAAGGAGGTGGCCATGCCTGCAAAGGCTGACATCCACATCCAGAATATAGCGCCGGGGCCGCCGATGGTGACAGCGCCTGTGACTCCCACGATGTTGCCTGCGCCCACCCTGCCTGCCATGCTGATCAAAAATGCAGCCAGCTGGGTTGTACCCACCTTTGCCTTAGTCCTGGACGTGAGCAGCCTCATGCCTGCCATGAATTCCTTTACCTGCACAAAGTTGAATTTAAATGTGAAGTAAAAGCTGCCGCCTAAGAGAAGCAGGATCGCCAGCGAAAACTGCCCCAGTATCGGAATGTTTGCATACCACGCAAAATTAGTTGGGAAGTCCCACAGGAAATCCGCCACCGGGACAACACCTGCAAACATCTTGTCTACCATTTCAAATAATCCAGCCATATATTTTCCCCCTCTGTCAATTGAACGTTAATTAATCCAGCCATTCCCTTCTAACTGAAATCTGCCTTCAAGCAATCTGATTTGCAGTAATCATACATTTCAGACCCTGCTGCCCACCAGACATTTCCCAGGCTGTTGATATAATCGATCAGTTCTTCCAGCATTCCAATCCTTCCCGGCGCGCCGATGGCAGCCGGGTCCAGCTGCAGCACATAACATAGCCCATATTCGTGGCAGCCGAGGAACTCATCCTTCCAGTTGCTCAGAACCCCGGTATAACCCGCAATCCTTCCCTGTCCGGCCGGGAATGCCGGATGGTAATTAAATGCGAAATAGGGAAGGTCATAGTTGACCCAGTGGATGGGAATCTCCAGAATCTCTTCTCCATTTTCCAGGTCCTTGTGATAGGGCCTGTCATCATCGCAGAGATTGCTGGAATACACCATCCCGTATTTTTTTGCGATCCGAAGGGTGTCCAGGGTCAGCTCCCCATCCGGGCTCCGAAAGCCCAGAGGCTTAACGCCGCATACGGCCTCAATTGCCTCCACACTCTGTTTCATGGCCATGTCCTGCTCTGCCTCTGACAGCAGCGCCATATTCTCATGCCGGTAGCCCATGGCCCCAATCTCATGGCCGCGTCCACTGATCTCCCTGATTTTATCAGGGTACTGTTCCGCCACCCATCCAGGGGTGAAAAATGTTGCCCTCAGCCCTTTTTCATCCAGGATATCCAGAATACGGTCCACACCCCTGGTCATGCCGTACTGTCCCAGCGACAGGGTCTTGGGCATATTGGCGCAGGTTGGGTCCAGCTGGAGCCAGAATAGTTCTGCATTCAGATTGATTGTAATCATGGCCGCGCACTGTTTATTCTCCGGCCACTGCGGTCTTTCCAGTTTCATCTATATTACCTCCTCATGATCCCTGTACCAGTCAGCAATCTCAGAGCCTGTAGCAACCCACACATCTTCCTTTGCTGTTATGTTTTTTAGCAGATAGTCCAGAATCTGGATTCTTCCCGGTGAACCGATCACCTGGGGATGGCTCATATAGGAGATACACAGGCCGTATTTGTAATGTCCCTCAAACTCCCTCATGAAGTTGTCCCGGACATTCTTATAACAGGAAATCCTGTCCTGACCCGCCGGTTCCGCAGGATACATATTGTATGCCATTGCCACATAGTCATCCACCTCCCACTTGGTGGGGATCTCAATAAAGTCAGTCACTTCCCCATCAATCACGGTCCTGTAAGGCCTGTCATCGCCGCGCATGGAACTGGAGTAGCGGATTCCTCTCTCATATAAGAGTCCGGGCGTATCCACCGCCCAGTCCCCGGAAGGAGTCCTGAACCCCTGAACATCCTGTCCGGTCAGTTCCTTTAAGATGCGCTGGGACTTTTCGATGATTTCGATCTGCTCCGATCTGGTCTTGCCTGCAAAGCGCTCATGGGCGTACCCGTGGAGTCCAATTTCATGGCCTGCCGCGTGAATCCGTTTTACCACATCCGGATACCGCTCGGCCGTAAGTCCCGGTATGAAAAATGTGGCCTTCACCCCATACTGCTCCAGTTTATCCATAATCCTGTCCGCACAGCGCTTGGGACCATACTGGCCCACAGACAGGGATTTTATATATTTTTCCCCGTTGGGAAGGCCTCTGTTCCCATTCTCCCAGGTCGTATCCCCGTCCAAATCAAAGGAAAACATAACCGCGCATTGTTTGCCCTCAGGCCACTGAATTGCTTTCATTCTAGTCCCTCCTGTCACCTTTTTACTGTCAATAATAACAAGCAATTTTTGTGCCAAAATAAAAACCACAGTTTTACATTGTTTTGTGCCCAGGGCTTATACCAAAACTGGGTTTATAGGCAAATATTTTACCTATAAACCCAGTTTCAACGCTTCTGATTCTTATAAATCTGTCTCCTCACAAAACCTGTCGATTGCCCGGAGAAGCAGCATTCCCTCCTGCGTAATCACACTGCCTCCCCGGCCCCTGGCCGACCTGATAAACCCGTTCATGGAAAGCTTGGACAACGCCTTCCTCACCTCCCCCTCCGTGAAGAACACGCCCTTTCCATTGATCCTCTCAGCCAGCTTCTGCCTTCCATAACGCTCATTTCTTTCAAAGGAACCCATCAGCTCTATGAGAACGGCGCGGTATAATCCGATCTCTTTCCATTCGCTTAAGATAAAACGCTCTGTTGCCCCACATGCCATTCCCGCGCTGCCGGCGGATATCCGCGTTATTCCCGCGCCCATTTCTCCCGCTTCCTTATATGCCTGTCCGGTCCTCCCTCCTCTTAAAGGCGGAAGGTCCTCTATCTCAATCACCTGCTTCTCTTTAATCAGCAGGAATTCAACCACATTCCTCAGCTCCCTTACATTGCCCCGCCAGGAATAGCTAGTCAGCACCTGGGCGGCTTCAGGGGACAGCACCATGTCCGAATTCCCCCTTTTAGCAAAATAATAAAAGATGGGCAGTATATCCTCTGCCCTGCTTCTGAGGGAGGGGATGTCTAAGGGCAGCACATTCAGGCGGTAAAATAAATCCTCCCTGAACAGCCTCTCCTCCACCATGGCAAACAGGTCCTGGTTGCTGGCGGCGATCACCCTTACATCCACGTCAATGCTTTTGCCGGAGCCGATTCTGACGATCTTGCGCTCCTCCAGAACCCTCAGCAGCTTAGACTGAAGGGGCCTGGGCATCTCCCCTATCTCATCCAGGAAAATGGTCCCCCTGTGGGCAAGTTCAAAATACCCGGCCTTCCCGCCCTTTTTCGCGCCGGTGAAGGAGCCCTCCTCATATCCGAACATCTCGCTTTCCAAAAGGCTGTCGGGAATGGCGGCGCAGTTCACTGCTACAAAATTGTAATTCTTCCTTGCGGATTCATTATGTATGCCCTGGGCGAACATCTCCTTGCCGGTCCCGCTCTCCCCTGTTATCATCACAGCAGCGTCGGACCTGGCCACACGCCGGCCAGCCTCAATGCATTCCCTGATCGCCCTGCTGGTCCCCAGGATATCCTCAAAGGTATATCTGGCCGCATAACCTGTCCCGTACAGTGTGGAACGCATATCATGCTGCCTGCTCTCCGTCTCCTCAAAATCCTTTAAGGTGATGATATGCCCCGCGATCTTCGCTCCGGAACGGATCTCCACGGCGGAAGCAATCAGATTGATATTGGTCGTCTTTATCAGCGTCTCACGGCTGCTCTTTACGTCCAGCTCCGGCAGCAGTTCCTCAATATTAAACCCCGTAAGCACCTGGGACCGGTGGGACATCAGCTGCCTGGCCTTCTCATTGCACAGGTAAATGCGCCCCACAACATCGATGATGACAATGCCCTCGTTCATCAGGTTCATGAGGACATTCAGCTTGTCCGCCATGCTCTCCTTGTCATTGAGAAGCTTGTCCATGCTGGAATTGATATAATAGTAGTCCTTCCTGGCCGCGGCGGCTTCCCCTGCCGCAAACTCATCATAGACCCCCAGTTTTTCTGCAATGATATACAGGCTGTTCATATCCACGGAGCTCTCGCCCACATTGATCACATGCCTGATCCCCGGCGGGACCAGGTGCCCCTCATTGGGCGTGATCGCCACCTCAATGGAACGGTCGTAATCCCCCTCCCCATAGTAGGGAAACAGCTCCACATCCCTGAAACCAGAAGCATACATGCTGGTGATTGTGTGCATACAGGTCCTGTGGTCAAAGTTGACCAGCAGCGCCTTGGTCCCCTTAGGGATCTTCTTTAATTTATCCATCTGCTTCTTGGTCAGGGAAAGGGACAACACCACAATCTCCGAATCACTGCTGATTTTCTGTCGCACCTGCTGGAATATGTTAAATGCAGACACCAGCACAAAATCCTCTTCCATGCTGGGCAGCTGTTCCACCTGGGCAATGGAATATGCCTGGAACCTGGCATATCTGCCAAGATATTTGCTTATATTGTTCATCAGAAATTCCGCATATTCTTTTTCCGTCGCGACGACCGCTATTTTCTTCATATCATCCCCCACGCCTTCATACTGCCTCTGCTTCCCATCGCCAAAGGCTCTGGTACAGTTTGGCCGCCTTCAGGAGAAGCGGCGCCTCTGCCATTTTATTCCACGTCCAGTATATCAAATAATTTTCCTGCCGTAAATGTAAAACCAGAGAGTCACTCTGCCTGCTGTATTTATAAATTATTTATGAACACGTTCATAAAAGATTGACATACAGATTTCGTATGCGTATACTGTAAATGAACCTGTTCATTTATAATGTGTGAGGAAGTGGTATGATGAGAAGGAAAGACGATACGCTGCGCAGTGCTCTGCTGGACTGCGCGCGCAGCATGGCGGATACAGAAGGCATCGATGGGATCAATATAAGATCCATCGCCTGGAAGGCGGGTGTTGCAACCGGCACTGTCTACAACTACTTTTCCAGCAAGGATGAAATACTGCTTGCGCTGACAGAAGAATACTGGAGGCAGACCCTGGTTGAAATCAGAACCGCCATCACCGCCGATTCTTTCTGCGGACAGCTGGAAGAGATCTTCTTCCTTCTGAGGGAGCGCATCAGCAACTCCGCAGGCAGGCTCATGGGCAGTCTTGGAAATGTGGAAACCGCCGGGCAGCAGCGCATGGCGTCTATGCAGGCGGCGCTGGAAAAGTCTTTGATCCTGCGCATGGACCAGGACCCCCGTATCCGCATAGATATTTGGGATGAAACCTTTACGAAAGAAGCATTTGCACGCTTTATCATGATGAACATGACCATGCTGCTGAGGACGAGATCGTCTGATATCCATTTTTTGATTGAAATCGTCAGACGCACAGTCTATTAAACGAGAGGAGAAACAACAATGGCGCAGGCAGCTGCTGAAACTGTTTTTGATATTTTGTACCTTGGATTTGCCATAATTGCCGGACTTATAATGCTAATTAAGGGGACTCAACCCCTTGTAAAAAAAGTGGGGCTGATGACCGTGCTTCTTGGGGCAGGCGATTCCTTCCACCTTATTCCACGGGCTTATTCGCTGTGGACAACGGGCTTGGAGGCCAACGCGGCGGCGCTGGGATTCGGCAAATTTATAACCTCCATCACCATGACCGTCTTTTATTTGATCCTGTATTATATCTGGCGGGAACGCTATCAGATTACAGGCAGGAAACGCCTGACATGGGTGATGTGGATACTTACCGTTTTACGGATAGGACTCTGCCTGCTTCCGCAAAACCAGTGGCTTGTGTACCGCCAGCCCCTGCTGTTCGGAATCCTGCGCAATATCCCATTCGCAGTGATGGGGATCATCATGATCCTGATCTTTGCACAGGAAGGCAAAAAGGCGGATGACCGCGTGTTCCGTTTTATGCCGCTGGCCATCGGACTCTCTTTCGGCTTCTATGTGCCCGTTGTGCTGTTCAGCGGCATTGCCCCCATGGTGGGGATGCTGATGATTCCGAAAACATTAGCATATGTATGGATTGTACTGATGGGCTGGCAGCTTTACAGGCAGTCCCGGACACACACGATATAAGGAGGTAGTTCATATGATAAAACGCTATGCTAACCTGGCTTTGGCCTACGCCGTCACAGCCATGATCTTTGGGGTATTTTACAGGGAGTTCACTAAGTTTAATGGCTTTTCAGGCCAGACTAATCTGTCTGTGATGCACACCCACTATTTTCTGCTGGGCATGTTCTTTTTTCTTATATTAATGCTGATGGAACAAAGCTTTGGCTTCTCCGCCCAGAGGAACGTGGGCAGGATACTGATTGTTTACCAGCTGGGCTTAAATATAACCGGCCTTGGTTTTCTTATGCGGGGGCTGGCACAGGTATGGTCCGTGCCGCTGAGCCGCGCCATGGATGCCTCGATTTCGGGGATCGCGGGGATAGGGCATATCTTATTGGGGGTCAGTATGATCCTGATTCTGCTTAAGATTAAAAAACAGCTTTAGAACATGAGATGATTAAAATATAAATATCAATATGCCCTGCATCCGAAACAAGCGGGGCATATTGATATTTTTTCTCTCTTTTAAATTATTTTACCAATACCCCTGGACAAATTCCCATTTATCATATATAATCACCCTTATCAAGTTAGTTACGACTAACTACATGTATTTCAAGGAGGTATTCTATGAGCATTGTCATTATCGGAGGCCACGACCGCATGGTCAGCCAATACAAAAAGATTTGTAAGACTTACCAATGTAAAGCAAAGGTATTCACCCAGATGCGGGCTGATCTGGACAAGCAGATCGGCCGTCCGGACCTTCTGGTGCTGTTCACCAACACGGTATCCCACAAGATGATCAAATGCGCCCTGGACGAGGTGGACGGCTGCGAGACACAGGTGGTCCGCTGCCACACCAGCAGCGGCACCGCCCTCTGCGGAATTCTGAAAGAGAAATGTTCCGCCTGCCCCAGCGCATAAATCTGCGCCCGTCGGTTAGTTCAGACTTACTTCTACAAGATTCGTGTGCTGCGGGTTGCCCTTGGCCAGAGGGCTGGGCGGTTCTCCCGCAGTCAGCACATTGATGCTTCCCCGGATGTCCGTCCCGTCCTGATCGGGCGTATACCAGCCGCCCTGGGACATGGCCACCACTCCCTCCATGATCCGGTTTGTTATCATGGCGGGAATCCGGACACGGCCTCTGTCGTTGAATACAGTCACCATGTCACCCTGACCGATGCCCCGGCCCACGGCATCCTCCGGATGTATCCACAGCGCCGGTTTCTCCACCTCATCCATCCACTCATTGTTGTCATGTACAGAATGGCACCGCCTTCTGGTATGCCAGCCAATCAGCTGCAGTGGGAATCTCTCCCGCAGGGGGTCCTCCGGTCCCTCAGGGCAGGGCACATAGCGGGGAACAGCAGGGATCTGATCCGGCTGGTTCATCCGGTAGAGCCGCGGGGAGACAATCTCTATTTTCCCTGATGGCGTTGGAAATGGATGATGTTCCGGATCTTCAATCTGGGCTTTAAACGCCACATACCGGGCCGGTTCCCTGTACTGCCAGCCCCCGGCCTCACAGAATTCCCTGTATTCCGGCAGCTCCGGCTCCCTGGTCCGCAGTATCTCATACATCTCCTTCAGCCAGCTCTCTGCATCCTCTTTCCCATCGATAAATGCCTCATAATACCCCAGCCGTTTTGCCACATCCTTCAGCCACTCCCACTCAAACCGGCAGCCGAACAGCGGCTCCATCACCTGATTGTTCCGCAGGATATAATTGCCGCCTGACCAGGGGTTGGATATGTTGCTGTTCTCGAACACCGACGTGGCCGGCAGCAGCAAATCCGCAAACCTGGCGCTGGGGGTCATGAAGATGTCGGAGCACAGGATAAATTCGCATTTAGAGGTGTCCTTCAGCACACGGATTGTCTCGTTAATGTCGGAATGCTGGTTGACCAGGGTGTTGCCGGCCAGGTTAAACAGCATTTTGATATTGCTGTCCAGGTGCTGTACCCCTTCCAGGCCGTCATGAACCCGGTCAAAGGAGGTTCCCCGGGTGATGGCCTTCACCCACTGGAACACCGGGATCATTCCTTTGTATGGGTTGGGGGGCTGGTTAAACAGGGCAATCCCTCCGTGCTCCCTGGGCCACCCAGCTCCCGCAGCGCCTCCGCCGGGGATACCTACATTTCCCGTGAGGCAGGTCAGAAGGGCTGTACTGCGGATGGTCTGTTCACCGTTACCGGTGCGCTGCAGGCCCAAGCCCGGCATCAGGCAGGCGGGCTTTACCGTGGCGTACTCTCTGGCCAGACAGCGGATCGTCTCTGCCGGAACCCCTGTGACTGATTCCGCCCACTCAGGGCATTTCACAACTCCGTCCAGTTCTCCCCAGAGATAGGCCCTGTAGTTCTCCTCTTTTGGCATCCCCTCCGGCATATGTTCTTCATCAAAGCCAAGGCAGTACCGGTCCATGAATTCCTGGTCCTGAAGGCCCTCGGACCAGATCACATAGGCCATACCGTCCGCCAGGGCGCTGTCTGTGGAGGGCCGCAGGGGAATCCACTGATCCCCGTAGGCTGCGGCGCTGTCGCTGAAACGCGGGTCTATCACCACCACTTTGACTCCCTTTTCTTTAAGCTTGGACAGGTAGAAGTTGCGCTCTGAGCCAAAGACAGTCTCCGCCGGGTTGTGACCCCACAGGATCAGCAGTTTTGTGTTCAGCACGTCGGCGGCGCTGTTTCCGCTGGCCCCCGTGCCGTAGATATAGGGCGTCACATAACCGGCGCAGGCGCTGCTGTAGGAATTGTAATAGTCCAGACAGCCGCCGTCCAGGCACAGCAGACGCTTGGCCAGCTTCCCTGGGCGCATGATTCCGGTGACTCCTGTGGAGTAGATCAGATAGCGGGAGGACACGCCATAGGCCTCCTTGATCCGCTTCCACTCAGCGGCTATGATGTCCGCGGCTTCCTCCCAGCTGATCCGCTCAAACTTGCCGCTTCCCCGCTCCCCTATGCGCTTCATGGGGTATTTGAGGCGCTGGCTGCTGAGAAATGTTTTCCTGTACCCGCGCCCCCTGACGCAGGCCCTCAGCTGGGGATTGTTGCTGCTTTCATCAGTCTCAATGCGGACCATGCAGCCCTCCCGCATCACCGGGCGGATGACGCAGAGCCCTCCGCAGTTGTTGATTCCCGCTGTGGGGATCACGTGTTCGTCCTCCATGGGGATGGGCGGATTCGGGCCGGTGCTGAGGACCTTGGGGAACTCTGTGGTGGGCTCCGTGTAACTGCCGTCTGATGTCCCCATCTCCACACCGTCCAGGTCCGCCTGCAGAACCCCGGCCAGGTCTCTCACCGCCAGCTCAAAGGGGCTGTCTTTCCGGCACCGGGCCAGGGCTGCGGCCAGGGCCAGGGTGTTCTCCAGTACAAATTCCCGGATAAACTGCCTGCGGGCCTCCGCGGCGGAATGCCGCCCAAAGCCGTCGTCAGCAGAGGGGTTGCCGACGCCGGCAGCTGCCCTCTGATTACCGCGCTCCGCCTCCTGCTGTTTTACTTTATGCCCTTCCGCTCCATGCCCTTCCGCTCCATAACGTCCTTCTTCATACCGTTCCGCCGAAGCCATATACACCAGGAACCGAAGCATTTCCCCCAAGTAGTCCGGCGGGTTACCCTCCATTCTCACCGGGCTGTAACCCCACCTGTAGTAAACCTCAATCACCTTCAGCGTGGTGCTGTCACACAGGATCTCCCCATGTCCGCTGCACACGGACGCCCACAGGGGCAGCCGGATATCCCCATCCGTGCCCCTGAACAAAAAATCATATTCCAGCCGGAAGGCCTGCTGTTCCATATGGCCGAAATATTGCTTAAGCCCCGGCGCAGCCCACGCCTGGCTCCAGCCCTTAAACAGTTCTGTAAAATTTTGGTAAATATCCAGATATGTCACTGTTCCGCCCCCTCTTTCCGGCATAGCCCATTTTTGAATCCCAGGTAATGCACCGGGCAGGCGTCCACGCACACCGGATTCTTCCCCTGAAGCCTCCGCTCATAACACCCATCGCACTTATAGATCCTGTGGCCCTGAGCCGGCTGGGAGATCTGGTGAAAAGGGCAGACCTTGACGCATTTCCCACAGCCGCTGCACAGGGCTTCATCATATCCCACGGTTGAGTCCACATAGACAGACAAAGCCCCTGTGGGGCAGACACCCGCACAGAGGGCATTGGCACAGTGGCGGCAGGCCACCGGATGAAATTGTACGCGCACAGAGCCATTCTCCATCCGCTCTTCTGCCCGGACGGTGCGGATATTGACGCCCAGAGGCAGATCGTGATTGTCCTTGCAGGCGATCTGGCAGGCATTACAGCCTGTGCAGACCGCCCCGTTTTTATAAAAGCCGGATTGTCCCATGTATTTATCTCCAGTCAGTTAATGTCCAAAAAATGCGGCAAACAGTCCGTCCTGGGACTCCAGGTGGGTCACATAGCCGATAGCGATCCTGTTGCCGGTCAGCTCGATCAGCTCCTTGGTCCGCTCCTCCCCAAAGGCTCCGCATAGCTCCACCGCGCCCACGCCCTCGGCCTCCAGCCGTTTAACAGCCTCCCGGGCCTCCTCAAAGTCCCTGACCGTAACAATATAGGTGACCTGTTTCCCTGTATCGAAACAAGCCTGATGCTCCTGTGGGCTGTAGTGCCCTCCCATGAGAATAAATGCGAATTTCTTCATATTAAATACCTCCTGTACAATCTTCCTCAATTTCCAAGTGTTCACATTATAGCATATCTGCGGGTCAAAAGGAAGTTTTCTTCAGCATATACTCCCGATACGGCATATCGTAAAATACCGCCTCCTGCTGCTCCAATTCCAGCACGCCGGTGGCAATGGCAGACACAAAGTAACGGTCATGGGATATAAAAATCACCGTGCCATCAAAGGCTCCCAGAGCCTCCTCCAGGGCCTCCTTTCCGCTGATGTCCAGATGGTTGGTGGGTTCGTCCAGAATCAGGAGATTGTCATGGCGCAGCATAAGCTTTGCCAGGGCCAGCCTCACCTTCTCCCCGCCGGACAATACCTCCAGCGTTTTGAACACCTCCTCGCCCCGGAACAGGAAGCAGCCAAGTGCATTGCGGATTTCCGTCTGTCCCATATGGGGGAATGAATCCCAAAGCTCCTCCAGCACAGTGCCCACGCCCTGGAACATGGCCAGTTCCTGGTCAAAATACCCAGTCTCAATCTCCCGGCCAAAGCTATAGCTGCCCCCCAGCGGCTCCAGCTTACCCATCAGGGTCTTTGCCAGGGTTGACTTGCCGGTGCCGTTCTTGCCAATCACGGCAATCCGCGCGCCCCGGCGGACGGTCAGGTTCACGCAGCACAGCGGCTGTGTATAGCCCACCTGCAGATCCTTCACGGACAGCACCTTGTCCGCCCCCTTTAAGCGGCTGGTAAACTGCACATGGATGGCGGAATTGTCGGTCCTGCGCTCCTCCACCCGCTCCATGCGCTCCAGATATTTTATCTTGGACTGGGCAAACTTAGCCTTATTTACCTTGTAGCGGAACTTTTCAATCAGCTGCTCCAGGTGCTTAATCTCCTTCTGCTGGTTCTCATGCTCCCTGTTCTGCCGGATGATATCATCATGCTTCTGCCTCACAAAGTCCGAATAGTTCCCGGCATATCTGCAGGCCCTCCTGTCCTCTATTTCAAAGACCAGATCCACTGTATGGTCCAGGAACATCCTGTCATGGGACACGATGACAGCTGCGCCCGGATAGCCCTTCACATACCCCTCCAGCCACTGGATGGTATCCATGTCCAGATGGTTGGTGGGTTCATCCAGCAGCAGGATATCCGGCTTGCTCAGCAGCAGCCTGACAAAGGCAATTCTGGTTCTCTGTCCCCCGGAAAATTCCCTGATCCGCTTTTTCAAATCCCCTACATCAAAACCGAATTTTGTAAAAATAGTCTCAATCTCTGTTTTATACCGGTAGCCGCCTGCCTCCTCGTACCGCTGTAGGGCATTGGCATACTGGTCCAGAACCTTCTGGCTGCAGTCCTTCTGCAGCTGTTCTTCCAGCTCCTCCAGCCGTTTCCCGCAACTGCGGATCTGTTCAAAACAGCCCTCCAGTTCCTCCCAGACCGTGATATCCTCATCCTGGAACACAATCTGCTCCAGATACCCGATCCTGGATCTCTTATCCCTGCTGATCTCCCCGGTATCCATCTCCTCCCCTCCAGAAATGATCCTTAACAGGGTTGTCTTGCCGGTGCCGTTCTTCCCCACCACCGCCGCCTTCTCCTTATCCTTTATCTCAAATGACAGCCCGCTAAACAGCTCCCTGGCACCAAATGATTTACTGCAGTTTGTAATCTGATACAACATAATACACAACACCTTTCCAGCTTTTCATCAAACTTTTACCCCTTCATTGTATCAACCCGGGAGAAAACACCGCAATACACCGGATGTTACAGAACCAAACAGTATCAAAAAGAGGATCTCCCAAATTATGGAAAATCCTCTCCAGATCACTTACGATATATAATTTTCCTGATTGCGTGCACCGACAGATAATAGGCCTCCGACAGCTCTTCGATGGTGGCGCCGGACCGGTGCCGCACCAGGATTTCCTCATTTCTTTTGCTGATTTCCTTCCTGTAGCCCGACTGCTCGCCCCAGACCTTGCGCTGGCCGCCCTTCACAGGCACATACAGGTAACCGCCCTGGATGTACTCCTGCAATTCCCGGATCAGGTCCTCAGGAAGAATCCCATTGGCATTCATATATTTCATGCTGGCTCACTCCTTGATGATTGTCCTCAAGTTACAAGCCGGCACATTGATGCGACAAAACTACTCCATGCAAATGTCGCGCCCATCTGCCAGCTTTGCATGGAGTAAACCTTCTGCTTTCTTCTTAAGATTCAAATATCTCACCGCCCTCTGTTATAACACACATTTGCTGATCTTCTCCATTATATACAACAGGTACATATTTTACAAGCGTTGTATCCTGACGCGTGTTTGAAATTTATCAGCGCATATGCCTGGAGGAGGACGGCAACACCTTTGAACCCGAGGAGCAGATCAGGGCCGGCACTGAGATTATTCCTGCGGTGAATGCAGGCGCTTCTGAATCAAAATAGAACAATGGGGCTGGGGGGGCCAGCTCCTCTTCTTTTTGGGAATGCTGAAAAAATGGGGAGGTAGGCGCGAATGGTTACGCGGACGTTGGCTGGTGTATTCGTCGAGAAAAGAAGGACGGCTGGGCAGGGAGGACAGAGGAGGGGCCGGCTCCTGGTTACGGAGAGCGTGTCTC
>URUZ01000112.1 GCA_900551225.1 uncultured Clostridium sp. | reverse complement strand
GGATATGCTGTCTAAGACCCCCGGCCTGATTAACGGCTACACCGGCCCTGACCCCAAAGCCCCGGACATCCCCGCCGGAGTCCCATCTCAGAAAAAGATACCGGACAAAGCCGCCGCTATGGAGGACATCCCCGACACACTGCAGAAGCAGCTGATGCAGGAGGACGGTTATAAAGGCACTTGGGAAGAATATAAGAAAAAATTGGCTGACCTCTATTCCAGCCTGTCCAAAAAACAGGTTATCTCGGAATCCGTTGCTGCACTTGACGCTCTGCCGGAAGTCTCTCCCCTTCCCCTTTCGCCGGACGAACTTCAGGAAATGCCTGTGCCTGATTGCGCGGCTGCCTGGGATATCGGCGGCTATCTGCCTACAGGCTATGAATTTACCTGGTGGAAAGATCTGTTCCCGCAGCTTCAATCCGTTGCCGTTATACCTGGAACCACCAGCCTGTACCTGGCAAAGGCATATATATACCTGATGACGCGCCTGCAGTTTGCCCATTACCTGAACCTGCTCGATGACATTTCACCTGCGATCACGGAAAATCCAAGCGCTGCCAATGATACGGCCGCCTACAGAAAAGCCTGTGATGCGCTTTTGCTGGAGATCAACCGTACAATGGAGAGACAGGGGAAATACCTGGAAAAGGATTATGAGACAACCGTCAGCCGTTTTGAGACAACGGTAAAACAGCTTCCATATTTTAACAGTTTAACTGTATACAGGACATTTTTTCAAAATTATGAATTCTTCGACCAGAATCTCTTTGGTTTCCTGATCACCGCATTTGAGGGCAACCAGCCGCATACCCTGCAGCACCAGCGATTCTGGACCCCAACCTGGCGCATGCCCAGTGTTCCAAGAGGGCAGAACCTGCAGAAGATCTATCAGAGCTCCATGCATGTCTATGCGGTTATCACAGCCCTGGGAGGGCTGAGGCTGACGCTTTACAACCACGGCATAAACGGCTGGGAGCGGCTCTCTGACCTGCCGGATGGATTCCATGCCCAGCGGAGGATTGATCAGGGATTTCCATTTTATAATTATGTGAATCCGAAGCCCTCCATTATCACCGGCGATTTAAACACCTTCCGCCTGTACGGCGGCGGACGGGAGATTCTCAACTACCTGAAAAACGGGCAGTCCACCGGCCTTGCCATGCTGCCTGATATTGATATTGACAATATTCTGAGCTTTGCAAAGCCGGAAGAATTGAATGTTTAATCTCAACATATGATCCCTCGTATGTATCACCGCTCACAATAAAGAGAACCCCTTCCGCCAGACGCCACTGCGTCCGACAGAAGGGGTTCTTCATCCCTTTTAGTTATTTCCCCCGGAATTCCCTGTATCCGGTCTCCATGTCCACCAGGTTCCTCGGATGCCGTCCCTCCACCACATTCATCACATTTTCCGCGCCGATCCCCACGATCCGGTTCACGGTCTCGCGCAGGTATAATTTCCCGGAGAT
Organism: uncultured Clostridium sp.; assembly: GCA_900551225.1. Classification (GTDB taxonomy): domain Bacteria; phylum Bacillota; class Clostridia; order Lachnospirales; family Lachnospiraceae; genus Enterocloster. The sequence goes on along the minus strand of URUZ01000112.1, from coordinate 11,864 downwards.
ATGGGGGGTGATGTGGACCCGGTCCATGCTCCACAGCGGCGAGTCCTCCGGCAGCGGCTCCGGCTCCGTCACATCCAGCACCACGCCGCTCAGCCGGCCGTCCTCCAGCACCTCCAGCAGTGCCTGGGGATCAATGGCATTGCCCCGCCCCACATTCAGCAGCATGGCGTCCTTCTTCAGCAGCATCAGGCGCTCTTTGTTCATCAGATGGCAGGTGTCGGCCACCCCCGGCAGGGACATCACCACAATATCCGCCCGGCCCAGCACTTCATCCACCTCATCCATGGTATACACCTCATCCACATAGTCCGGCTTGGCCGCCTTATGCCGCCTGATCCCGATCACATAGCTTCCCATTGCCTTCATGCGCCTGGAGAATTCCGTTCCGATATCTCCCAGCCCCCAGACCACCGTGGTACTGCCGTAAATGGAGGTCACATCCCCCTCCTCACGCCAGATCCGCTGCATCTGGTTGTCATGGTATGTATAAAATCTGCGCTTTACCGCCAGAATCTCCCCCACCAGATACTCGGCGATGGACAGGCCGTAGGCCCCGCTGGCACAGCACAGCTTCGTCCCCTCAGGCAGCACCCCCGGGTTCCCGTAGGTGTAGGTACCCGCGCTGTTAAGCTGCAGCAGCTCCAGATGGGTGCAGCCCTTAAGCAGCTGGGGCGGAATATTGCCCACAATGATATCCGCGGCCTCTGCCATCTCCTTTGTGGCCTCCTTGTAGGAGGAGTAGGTGATCTCGCAGCCTGAAACATTTTCCTCAAATAATTTTCTCTGCCCTTCATCCATGGAGAGCACTACCAGTACCTTTTTCATCTTCATATTCTCCTGTCTCATTTTCTTCTACATATAACGGTGCTTCAGCAGCCGGATCAACTGCTGGTGGGCGCCGGACAGCGCCATGTCCTCACGCCAGATCGCGCCGATATTCCAGTGGAACCCGCCCTTGCCGATGGAATACACCCGCGGAATCCTGACGGGATTCATCATGCGCACCACAGTCTCCGGCACAATGGCCAGGGCCATGCCCGTGGTGGCGATCATATACACAGTCATGTTGTTGGAGGACTCCACAATGGACCGCGGCTTCACCCCGTGTTCCAGGAAAATGGCGTCCACTGCCCGGCGTATCCGGTTGCCGCCCGTCAACAGCACAAAATCCCGCTCCCTCACATCCTCAATGGAGATCCAGTTGCGCACATTCCCCCTGGTGCAGGGCAGATCTTCGGAGGACACCAGCACCAGCTCCTCATCATAAAGCTCCGCTGAGGATAGGTCCTGTCCATAATCATACAGCGGGATAATTCCCAGGTCAACCGCCCCGTTGCGCACATTGTCCTCCACCTGCCGGCTGGATGACTCCACGGTGCGGACCGTCACATTGGGATACAGCAATTTAAATTCCGGTAGCACAAAGGGCAGCAGGGATGTGGCGCGCATGTCCGACAGCCCCACCGTGATCACCCCGTCCCGGCAGTTGTTGAGATTCTCAATATCCCGCTTCAGCGTCTCCTCCAAATTCAGGATCATCTTTGCGGTCTTTACATACTGTTCCCCCGCCTGGGTCAAGGTCAGGGGCGTGGTTCCCCGGTTGAATATCTTGGCCCCCAGCTCCTCCTCGGCCTTGGATATAAAATGGCTGAGCGCAGGTTGTGACACGAACAGCTGTTCCGCCGCCCGTGTAATGTTCTGACACTCAGCCACCTTTAATATATATTGAATCTGTTTAGAATCCACAGTTTTTACCCCCGGTATAAACTCCGGCCATGTATACCGGTGTTTCTCATTATACCGTATGACGAAAACTGCTGTCAACCTTTTAACTATCTTCTTAAACACTCCATGAAGGAGCTGCCGTTTTGCGGCGCCTTTACCCCAAAGTAATCGCATACGCTGGCGCCCACATCGGAAAGGCTCTTCCTGGTTCCCAGTGTTTTCCCTGTCACGCCCTTTTTGTACACAAGAAGGGGGACGCACTCCCTGGTATGCTTGCTGTGCCCGATGTCGGGGTCATTGCCATGGTCTGCCATGACCAGCAGCACATCCTCCTCTGTGAGAAGAGGCAGCAGCTCCCCGATCCCCTGATCCGCTGTCATAAGGATCTGTTCATATACGGCCGAGGACTGGGAGTGGCCGGCCAGGTCCGTCTCCTGCACATTGGTACAGATAAAACCGGTCTCCATGCCCTTGAACGCATTGATGGTGTGCTCCATGCACTCTGCGGTGGGCACGCAGGAAATGCTTCTTCCGCCGTCATTTGCGACAATATCCGCCACCTTGCCGATCAGGGTGACCTGTATCCCGGCATCCGTCAGGATCGTCGGCGCCTGTACATTTTTGTCAACCCCGTATCCCAGGTGGAGGCACTGGTATCCCTGCTCATAGGACCTGGATTTTGCCGAGGCGATTCCGATAAAGGTATTGTCCTTGGTCTCCTCCGCATTCCACAGGTCCTCCATGGAGTTGCCGGTTCCTCCGAACACAATCACACGGCCCACGGTCACCACCTCACGCACCAGACGCCCGATTTCATATTCCTTTTCAAATGAAATGTAGTCCAGGGGTGCAGTCACATTGTAGCACATCCCCAGATCCGCCTCCAGGTTGTCAGCTACAGTCACATAATCATCACAGAGTACATACCGCAGCCCTTCCCGCTCAATGATTTCCACCTTGTGCCCATGGTCCCTGAGATGGCCGGCCACCTCATCCACCTTCTCCTGAAAGGGATGGACATCCGGTTTCTTTGGAAATGTTCCCATGATTTCCTGGTGCCCCATAAAAGTATCGGCCCCAAAATGCATAAGCTCCGACTTACCGAAGTTTGCCTCCTCTGACAGCTTCATCCTGCTGCTCTCTGCTCCAAAGACATTCATCAGCCCCAGCCGTTCCAGGTTGGGAAGCTTCATGTCCGGATGGTCCTTCAGGATGCTTCTCAGTGTATTTGCCTTCTCGTCCCCAGGACGCGCGGTCTTTGCATCGTCCATTGCTCCTATTCCAAATCCGTCCAACACGATTACAACAAATCTCTTCAAAATTCTTCCTTCTTTCTTCCCTGGCTGTCATACATACCCACAATCTCAGGACAGCCTGCATGAATCCCCTTCACCAGCACCACATCGCTTCTGGTGACAAAAATCTGGAAGCGGAATGCCATCACGGCCGTATCTCCCACCGCGCATTCCTCAGATATACCAAAATGGTAGTCAATGCTCTCATCCAGGGGCGGTATGACCGTAAGTTCTCTGCTGTTTTTGAGGGTCGTTCCCACCAGAACATTCTTAACATGGGACCGCCTGTAATGTCCGCCGCCAAAGCAGTAGGCATTGCCCATAAAATTGTGGGATATTTCGCTGACATACACCACCGCCGGAATCTCTTCCAGCTCATGCTTCGCATGCATGGGTGTTGTACCGCTGAGCCCATGGCCCGGCTCCCCGCAGTTGCCCCCAAAGGCTGCCATCCGCTCAATGGTACGGCAGCAGGTGGTGGAGGGGGTGTTGACCAGCGCCACATCGATTCCACAGGTATTCAGGATTTCGACTGAACACTTTACCGTCTCCAGATTCCTGGTGGGCAGCACATCCCCGGCCTTCTCATCGTAGAGATAGCACGGAAATGAAGTCACGCCCTTAATCTCAAGATGGGGGCACTTCTGTTTGATCCAGATAGCGGTTTCCTTCAGCTCATCCAGATGGAAGCCCGCTGTCTGACCGGAATAAATCATGTCGAAATCACCATACACACGCAGCATAACCGCCTGCCTTTTTCCAAGCTCTGCGGCGGCAGCCTGGATTTCCTGCGCCTTTTCCCTGGAATAAACGGTCATTACCTCCGGCCCATATGCCACCAGCTTCCTGATTAACGCTCTGGGCACCTGCACCAGATGGCCCACATTCCCAATGGGTATCTGATGCTGCATCATCACAAGGGCTTCCCTGTAATCCACAGCCACTGCCCCGCTGTAGCCCAGATCCACCAACGCCTTGGCCAGATAAGGATTCCTGCCAATCTGTTTCAGCATAAAATACAGCTTAATATGGTACTGCTCTGCCTTCTGCAGCAGCTTGCGGGCATTTTCAAGAAATACATCCACATCTATCACATAGGAGTCCGGAAGTATCTGCCCATTCTGATGAAGCATGAATGCGGTTTCCACCAATTTCTGATTCCGCCTGATTGTCTGATCCAGAAACATTTACTTCACCCTTTCTATTGATTCCTTTATAATCCTTAATATTGTATCCGCTCCAGCCCGCATGGGATTGATCCTGATCATGCGATGCTCCAGGGTGGGATCGGCCTTTCGAAAGGTTCCGGATACCCGGTAGAACATGGGAATCATCTCATATTTAGATTCCGCTCCCACGGGATTGGGAGCTGCTCCCAGCTTCTCCGCCTGCACAAGCACCTGTTCCGCAATATTTTCATGGAATTCAACCAACAGCACCTTGGACTGGGCATTGGCCAGAAATGCATCCCGCACCTGGGGAATCTCCCCTGACTTCAGCCGTTTCACGCACTCTTCGTTGACCTGGGCCTGGATTGCCAGCGACACAGGCGCATATATCAAACCGTGCAGCACATCCAGCGCCTCATGCCCCTGGGTCTGCATACCTCCGGAATAGCTCTCTGATATCAGCTGGTCTATATACTGCTTCTTGCCTGCAATCACCCCGATCCCCTCGGGTCCCAACAGCTTAAAGGCTGAAAAACAGGACAGGTCGGCACCGCACTGTACCCCTATGTCCTTCACCTTCATCACCGCGTAGTTATCATCGGTCAGAACCGGGATATCCCTGATCTTTTTGATGGTCTGAACCACCTCGTGCATGTCATAGCTGTCATCCAGCTTCTGCCTGGTATACTGAACCAGGGCTCCCCTGATGTCAGGATCGGCCTGCAGCACTGCCTCTATCTCAGGCAGCTCATTAAAGTCCGCCTCCACGGGCACCAGGCCCAGCATCTCAATGGATGTGGCCGTGGTATTGTAAACCGGCGCTTTGTGCACCAGTATCTTATCCCCGCATTTCAGCATGGCGTGGAGACCGAACCGAATGGCCCCGCTTCCCGCTCCTCTCACCAGCACACAGGCCTCTGTATCAAAAACAGACGCAATCACCTTCTCCACCTTGCTGGTGGTAACCGGTTTGTTCAGGCCCATCACCACGCCAAGATCGCCTCTGTTTAAAAATGCGTGTCCTTCAAATTCTCTTGTGATACAGTCCGTCACCTTAAACTGAAGCTTGATCGCCTCCTCCAGGGACAGGCTGGTTAATGGATATGTCTGCATATGTGAACCTCCTTGTTACGAGCACTTAGCGGGCGTATTTTGGCCGCTTACGTGCGATACATGTCATCTCCACTTGGTGAGGTCCTTCACGAACCTAGTGGAGTGGCTAGTTACGAGCACTTAGCGTCTGTAGTGAGTATCCTCTCCGGATTCTCCTTCAAAAGCATATCAATCTGTACCTGTGTAAAGCCGCTTTCCCGCAGCAGCGGAAGAAATGTTTCGAATATATAAGCATATCCAATCCCTCCCCTGTACTTCAGATGGGACTTCCTTGTAATATCCATGGAGAGCACCACCTGGGAGAGCATTCCCTCCTCATCAATCCGCTTAAGGGCCTCAGCGCGGAAGGTATCCAGGCAATAATTCAGTTTACCCACCGTGTCAAATCCCACATTCACTCCCCTTCTTAAAACAGAGAGAATGGTCTCCACGTCCTGGGACAAATCCATATGTCCGATAATGATTTTCTCCGGCTTCACACCGAGCCCAATCAGGTAATCCGCCTGCTCGGCGCCCATGGTGCCAAGTGTGGTATGGGTGGTAACCGGCGCACCGGTCCTGACCGCAGCCGCAGCCATTGCGTCAAACACCTTTTTCTCCATATCTGTCATCTTAAGCTTACTGGTTCCGAATTCCCCAATCACAGAAGCACATATACCCGACTCTCCAATCCCCTGTGTCAGCTCCTGTTCTATCATAAATGCCAGTTCTTCCACCGTTTTTTCATATACACAATCCGGCAGGAACGGCTCCTTATAGAATCCGGTAGACACAATGATGTTCATGCCCGATTCCTCTGCAACGCGCCTGATATACTCCACATCCCTGCCCATCCCCAAGTTGGTCACTTCCAGTATATTCCTTACCCCAAACCCATACAGGCTTTTAAATTCCTTTACCGTCTCTTCAAAGCAGTCAAGCCTGCAGTCCTCATCCTTTTTCACGCCGGACAAATCAATTGTCACATGTTCATGCATCAGCGTGTAACCATCTGCCAGTTTCATCATTTCTCCCGCTTCCTATTTTAAAAATACATATCCAGATTCATAAAATACCGGTCCACCAGTTCGCTTCTGTCACAGCAGTATTCCTCTGCCGCCCTGAACATTGCCCTGATCTCCTCAGGCTGGCTTTCACAGATCAGCAGGGTGGTCATGCCAAGCGCTCTGCCGGGCACAGCCACTGCGCTCTTTCCGCACATATTGACAATCCGCAGCAGGCCCTTCCCTGCCAGACGCTGCTGCCCACCTGTCCTCTCGTCAAAATGTCCGAACACGGAATCTCCCATTCCCTGGACATCCACAGGCCCCTCTTCCGAAACCAGTATTTTTCCTTTTACAACATGTTCCTGAAGGTATGGGATCAGGCTCTCCCTGGGGCCATAGATGTCAATGCCGGCATCCACAGCCATTTTAACCGGCGCCCGGTTCCCGTCCCCTTCTTCCATATCCATGTCCAGAGCCGCGCAGGCCCCACGTACAAGCACCTCCCACTCCCTGGCGATGAATCCCACTGAGGGTGAAAATGCGATCCTGTCGGTTGACAGCCTTTCATACTGCCTCATATGTTCTTCTTCCACAAGCGGTGAAATGAACCCGTACAGATTCAGCGCTGCCGCAGGCGCCAGCACTGAACCTCCGCCGTCTGTCCCCACGCCCAGGTCATTGATCCCATAGAATACATTGAGAGCAGTCCCGCTGCTGGAGCCGGTCATCCAGCGTCCGGTCAGGGGATTCACAAGCCTTAGATCCACAGCCCTGCCGCCCAGGGACATCAGATCCCGGGTATGATGCAGGAACCCGTGCTCTCCCAGCTTACCGATCAGCCCCTCAGGGATCATGGGCGTGTCTTTGACGCCCATATAATACGCCGTCTCCTGCTGCGCCCGTGCTGCCGCAGCCCGGTCAATGATACCGGGATATACTGCAGATACGGTCCCATACGGATTCTTCAGCGCCAGAAAGCTCCTCTTTGCATATGTTTCAACCTTTATTTCCTGCATCCCATCATCCTGCCACAGGAACCGCAATCAGCCCAATCACAAGAAGCAGGTTCAGCATAATGCCGAAAATGATACATGCAACAGGTCCCACAGCCAGATCCACAATGGGTTTCTTAGCTTTCTTATTCAGCAGGAACGCGCCAATCACAAACAATGCGCCGATTCCCGCATACCCGGAGGCAGACACCGACATCTTCTCAGCAGCCACAATACCGCCGGACAGCAGGGCCACCTCAAGCACCTTGTTCATGGATGTACGCACATATTCGCCCATGTCCTTAACGCCGGGGAACCGGTCCATTCCCTTGGCAAACAGATCGATCAGGGCAATCTCAACCACCATGATCACAACACCTGCCACAAATGCAAAGAGAGGGTTCCCATGAAGGAAAAGGCCTGCCACAAATACAAAGGTACACCCGGCCGCACCGTAGACGCCGGTTACAATGGCCGTGGTAAATACCAGCGGAATAAAGCCAATCGCCCTGGCCAGCGCAGTCAGCGCTGCGTTGGTATACTCGCCCTCTGCCAGAAGAGCCAGGGACGCCGGATCGCCTGCAATCAGGGACATGCTTGTTCCTGCCGCAACCAGGCCGCCCATCACTGCCAGAATCAGCCAGTTCTTGCGGATACGGGATACATTTCCCTCAAATCCCAGGGTCAGTGCCTCATTATTTTTCTCTGTCCCTTTTTTCTGTGCTGCAAAGAAAATCATTAAAAGCATACCGCCCAGCATTGCCATACCTTCTGCATTCAATGCAACGGTTTTGCTGCTGATGGTAAACACGCCGAACTTTTTAATCAGGTAATAGATCAATACCGTTACAAGGCCTGTGATCATGCCCTTTTTGAACCCGTGCTGGTATGCAACGCCCACTGCTGGGAACACTGCAAATCCCACGGTCACGTAACCGGACACACTGCCCAGATCGCTGGTGAAGTTATAAGGCATCATGGCAAACAGGCTGACAATAAACTCAAGCCCTGCCAGGATCGCAAGCCCGTAGGCCGCGCCGATTACCGCTGACAGCGCCATGCCTGCCTTGGTATCAGGACAAAAGGAACCGATCATATCCGTTGTCAGCAGGAGACAGTGAATCAGTATAATACTTGCCGCAATAGACGTTGGGATACCAAATCCGATCACCAGCCCAAAGCTGATGGCAAAGCTCATGGCCGCCAGCTCTTTTCTTGAGATTTCCTTATTAAAATACTGACCCACAATAGGCCTGAAACCATCGTTAAATACAGCAATACCCTGATTAGACAGTACGGAGGCAAGCGCCCCGATCAAAGCTATCACTACATATTTCATAATGTCCCCTCTTCTTTCTTAATCATTGCATTTAACAGTACCGGCAAAACTGCTTCCTTGTGCTGCGCGGTGAAACCAAAGGCAACCTTACCATCCCTTACCTCAGCTTCGATATCCTCATCGCTTTTAATCTGGCCCGGCATAGACACGGTTGCACATTTGGCCTTACCCAGAATGGCCAGAGCCATGGCAAGCGCTCCGCCGCCTCCGGTATTGCATGCGCCTACATAGTAATCATACTGGCCGGACTTCATCCCCATGGTTGCATCCAGGTCGCCTTTTACAGTTACCACAGCCTTTTCGCCCAGCTGTTTTTCGATAATGGAAGCTATCTCCTCCTTATCGATCTGTCCACCTACAACAATCTTCATCATCTTTTTACCCTCCTTGTTATGAGCACTTGGCGCCTGTCTTTTAGGTGCCTACGTGCGATACATGTCACTGGCACTTAGTGAGGTCTCCTACGAGCTTAGTGCAGTGGCTTAGATATTCAGCAAATTACATAAATGCACGGATAGGAAATCCTTCTCCGTTTCCGTGAATTCAATGTCCGCCTTTGAAAGCATCGCATCCCTCAGCCTTACCGCCTCCTCAAAAACCGGCTCACTCTGCACTGCCTCAAATATGGCAGCATCCATGGGATTCTCCTCTGTGCCCTCCTCGGTCCGCTTAGCCGCCATGGCCAGGTGTGTGAAAAACATCTCCGCCCGGTCCTGCAGGATATCCGGCTTCTGCTCCAGGACCATATCAATCATCTGCCTGGTATAAGCCGCAGCCTTCTGGCTGATCACCTGATTATCCTCCAGGATTGATACCCTGAAATACAGTGTTTCTTTTAAATCCATTTTCTTACCGCCCCTTCAATATACATTTTTTTGTACTTTAGTTTATATATGAAAGAGCGTCATAGACACTCTTTCTTGATAACTTACGCAACAACATGCTAAAAATAAGGCTGCCTCTGTCCTGCCCTAACCTCACCAAGAATCTTCATGGTGCCCTCCACGCTGATCTTCTTCCGCAGCAGATCGGCCAGATAACTGTTCCCCTGCTTAATCACCATCACTGCGGTGGAGAACAGGTTATTGTATTCATTCTCTGCCAGGAATACGATCTTCAGATCATCCAGGTGATGGTTCTCGATTATATCATCGTAGTTCCACACGCCCGCATCAATAGTTCCCTCTAAAAGGGATGATATCGTCTGCTGGGTCCTGATATTAACCAGCCGCACCTTCTTTTTCTGAATCAGGTTCTGGGTAATACGGCTCTGATCCAGGGAGTCCTCATCATAGGCCACCCTCATGCCATCCAGAATCCCCTCTGCCTTCTGGTCCCGGAGCAGAAGAATATGCTTAGACAGAAAGCTTCCGGTTCCGAAGTTCATCAGGCACTCAATGCCTCTTCCGCAGGAAATGGCATGCTCCGCCGCATACTGGGATACCACTGCAAACTGGTAAGTTCCTGATTCCACCAGCTGTATCCTGCCCACTGCCCCTCTCGCATATGCCATGTTAAACTTAAGCGTCTTAAGCTGTTCATAGATTGCCGTGGCAAATCCTTCATAGGTCAGGGAATAGGGAAGGGGCATAATACCCATGATTTCCTGCTGCAGGCAGTGCTCCTGAAGCTTTATGTTGTCAAGGGCTTCTATGTATGTTCCCTGATGCCCATGGTGTGCCAGAGTAACCGCTCCGATGTCCTTCAGATAATTAAAGGCATTCTGCATGGTTCCCCTGGATACCTGAAATTCCTCCTGATAATAAGAGATAGGGGCAATGCGGTCCCCCACATCCTTAGAGAGCAGGTTCAGGGCCAGCTTGCTGATGGTTACACCTTTTTTTTGATATAATATCTGACTTGCATCCGGCTTCATAAACACGCTCACCCCTTTGTACATTTCCAATGTTCATTATTTTGTACTTTGTATGAATTTATCATAACACCACTGCTTTCCCATGTCAAGTATAAACATTTTAATTCACAAAAAACTCCCTGTATATATTCCTTTATTGAATATACACAAGGAGTTGATGTTTCATTGCCTAAACGCTTATCCGCAGATTACCCTGTATATTCCCAGGGCTGCCATAGCCACACTGATCAACATACACATAAATGAGATTACAAACAGCTGGATAAACATCTTATTCTGGGAATATTTCCCTTCCACCTCCGGGAACTGGGACACGCCCGCCAGGATCAGGGCGCCGGCAGTGGACACCGGCGTAAATCCTGCCACAGTCCCGCCGATGACAACAGAAGCCATCAGCGCCGGGTATTCCTGCCGCGATACCGCCCACAGTGGGGATCAATGTGGGGAACACCACGCCCAGGCCTGAGGCGAAGAAGGACATTCCGCCGGCTGCGGCACACATGATGGGTGAGACGGTGCTGGAGCTGCTGAAGCTGGAGATGGACGCCGCCATCAGATCCACTCCGCCTGAGAGTTTTACAATGTTCATCAGAACACCCACGCCCAGAACCAAAAGGATGGTGTTCCAGGGCACGGACTTCACCACCTGCTTCTCGTCCGCGCAGCCGCACAGAATCAGGCCGGAACCAATGACAAAGCTGATCAGTCCCACATTCAGGTCAAATACCACCACACAGACAATCATCAGGGCCAGACCCAGCAGGGACAGCTTCTGCTTCCCGGAGAAGCTCTCCGCCTTTGCAGCCGAGACCCCCTCCAGCGGACGGTCGAATTTCCATCCTTTAAAATAGATAAATGCGCCTGCAATCATCACAATCTCTGTCAGCCACAGGCACCACATGGCCGGAAGTGTGTTGCCGTCCAGCCCCTGCTCTGTCATCAGTCCCGCCACAACCACTGCCTCGGGGGTGATGGGGCTCATGCGGACGCACTGGGCGCCCATCTGTCCGATCAGGGACAGCAGAATGGGATTGATACCAGCTTTTAATGCCACCGGAATGGCCAGAACAGGCACAATGGCCAGTGTGGGGATGGCCCCCGGTCCCACGCCTGAGAGAATCGCACCTATGGCGTAAACCGCAATATAGAGCAGATATTTTCTGCTTCCCGCCAGATCCGTAATCTTCCTGGCCATCAGCTCCAGGGTTCCGTTGTTGCTGACAATGGCAAACAGGTACATGACCCCGATCATGGTCAAAGCCATGGATGAGCTGAATCCCCCTGTGATTTTTCCTGCTGAAATCCCATATACAATACCTATTAAATAAGCCAGCGCAATGGACACAATACCCACATTGACCTTTTTGAC
>URUZ01000111.1 GCA_900551225.1 uncultured Clostridium sp. | reverse complement strand
CGGCCCCTCCGCTGTCCTCCCCACCCCAACCTCCTTCTTTTCGCGGCCAACACCCCAGCCAACGTCCGCGTACCTTTCCACGCCTAAATCCCCAATTAACTTCCACAAAAATATAAAAACATTTACGGCACATTCTCAAAAGCATTCTTTTTCAGGTGAGGGAATTTTTTCACAGCTCCTTTTGGTGAGATATTCCATATTCCCACCTTCTGAACACATTTTCACATAAAAGCGCCAACGCTTTAAAGAAATAAAGCGAAAGAGGTTGACATTGCTCCAGAACTGCCGTAAAATGTGTTATAATTGCACAAAAAAGCAGACAAATGCAAGAGAAGATGCTATACTTTTAATATCTTGCCGATAATGGGCCTGGTTCAGGTTCCGGATTTTAGGAGGTCAATGATGATTTGGGCGAAAGAAGAGACAATGTCCCGCGATTCAATTGAAGCAATTCAGCTGGAGCGTTTAGCAGAGACGGTGAAAAGGGTGTACGAGAAGGTGCCCGCCTACCGCGCAAAGATGGAAGCAGCAGGGGTCAGGCCGGAGGATATCCGCAGTCTGAAGGACCTTGAGAAGCTTCCATTTACTACGAAACAGGATATGAGGGACAATTATCCGTATGGCCTGTTTGCGGTACCCCGCAAGGAGCTTCGCCGGATACATGCCTCCAGCGGAACCACAGGGAAGCCAACAGTAGTGGGATACACCGGCAAGGATCTGGAGGTCTGGAAGGAGTGCGTGGCGCGTCTGGCAGTGGCCGGAGGTGCGGATGAGGACGACACCGCCCAGATCTGTTTCGGTTACGGTATGTTCACCGGCGCGCTGGGGCTGCACAACGGCCTGGAGAAGGTGGGCGCGGCCATTGTGCCGTCCTCCACCGGTAACACCCAGAAGCAGCTCATGTACATGAAGGACTTCGAATCCACCCTTCTGGTGGCGACTCCCTCCTACGCCATGCGCATCGCAGAGGTGGCGAAGGAGATGGGCCTGGACCCCAAAAAGGATTTAAAGATCCGCACCCTGCTGCTGGGCAGCGAACTGATGACAGAGGCCATGCGCAATGAGCTGTACAAGGTCTGGGGGGAGAATGTGAACCTGACCCAGAATTACGGCATGAGCGAGCTCATGGGCCCCGGCGTATCGGGGGAATGTCTGGAATTATGCGGAATGCACGTGAACGAAGATCATTTTCTGCCGGAGGTGATTGATCCCAACACCGGAGAAGTCCTGCCCCCCGGTGAAAAAGGCGAGCTGGTAATCACCTGTCTGTCCAAGGAGGCGCTGCCTCTGATCCGCTACAGGACCAGGGACATCACCCGCCTGATGTATGAGCCATGTAAATGCGGCCGCACCACGGTGCGCATGGAGAACCTGTCCGGCCGCACCGACGATATGCTGAAGATCCGCGGTGTCAACGTGTTCCCCAGCCAGATTGAGGAAGTGCTGATCAACACCGAGGGCATTGGACCCAACTATGAGATCGAGGTGGACAGAAAGAACCACTCCGACATGCTGACCATCAAGGTGGAGGTGGAAGCGGAGAGCATGATGGATTCCTATGCCGCCCTGGAGAAACTGGACAACAGCCTGAAGGATAAGATGCACATGATGCTGGGGCTGGACGCCAAGATACAGCTGGTATCCCCCAACACCCTGCAGCGTTTTGAAGGCAAGGCCAAGCGGGTGACGGACCTGAGGAATAACCACAGATAACAGGATGAATACCTCCGGAATCTGTCCGGGGAAATCATATATGCATAGTGCCAGGCGTAAATACGCCACTATATACCGGCGTATTTACGCCGCCCGGCACTAGTTTGAAACACGAAAGGAAGGTTACATAATGTCAGAAAAAAAGATATTGCTTGGCAATGAAGCCATAGCCAGAGGAGCCTATGAGGCCGGCGCCAAGGTCAGCGCCGCATACCCCGGCACACCCAGTACGGAGATCAGCGAAAGCCTGGTCCAGTATGATGAAATCTACGCAGAGTGGGCGCCCAATGAGAAGGTGGCCGCAGAGGTTGCAATCGGCGCCTCCATTGCTGGCGTGCGTTCCATGTGCTGCATGAAGCATGTTGGCTTCAATGTGGCGGCAGATCCCATGTACACGGCAGCCTACACCGGCGTCCGCGGCGGCCTGGTGGTTGTTGTGGCTGATGATCCCGGTATGTACAGCTCCCAGAACGAACAGGATACCCGCATGGTGGCGAGAGCGGCCATGATTCCTGTGCTGGAGCCGGCGGACAGTGCGGAGGCCAAGGAATTTACAAAATATGCATTTGACCTCAGCGAACAGTACGACACCCCGGTGATCGTGCGCAGCACAACCCGCCTGTCCCACTCCCAGGGCGTTGTGGAGCTGGAGGACCGCACAGAGCCTTTTGACATCCCCTATGAGCGGGATATGGCCAAATTCGTCATGATGCCCGGAAATGCCATCAAGCGCCATGTGGCGGTGGAAGCCCGCATGAACAAAATGGCCGAGGATGCAGCGTCCTTCCCTGTCAACAAGGTAGAAATGGGCGACCTTTCCGTGGGATTTATCACCAGCGGTATTCCTTACAGCTACGTGAAGGAGGCTATGCCGGAGGCTTCTGTGCTGAAGCTGGGCATTGTAAATCCCCTTCCCAGAAAACTGATCGAGGAATTTGCTGCCAAGGTAGATAAGCTTTACATATTTGAGGAGCTGGAACCTGTGATTGAAGAGCAGGTGAAGGCATGGGGAATCCACAAGGCTGTGGGCAAGGAGCTTTTCACCATTCAGGGGGAGTACAGCGCCAATATGATCCGCAGGAAGGTGCTGGGAGAAGAACTGGATATCACGGCTCCGGCCCAGGTTCCGGCCCGTCCTCCCATCCTCTGTCCCGGATGTCCCCACAGAAGTGTTTATTCTGTGCTGAACAAGATGAAGATCCACGCCACCGGCGATATCGGCTGCTACACCCTGGGAGCCGTTGCGCCCTTAAGCGTCATTGACACCACCATCTGCATGGGCGCCAGCATCAGCACTCTTCACGGCATGGAGAAGGCCAAGGGCAGGGAGTATATCAAGAACTGGGTGGCTGTAATCGGAGATTCCACCTTCATGCATACGGGTATCAACTCCCTTATGAACATGGTTTACAACCAGTCGGCGGGCACGGTTGTGATTCTGGACAATTCCACCACGGGAATGACAGGACATCAGGACCACGCGGCCACAGGCAAGACCCTGAAAGGCCAGGTGGTTCCCGCCATCAGCATTTACGGCCTGTGCAAATCCCTGGGCATTGAGAATGTTTATGAGGTGGGCGCATTTGACCTGCCTGCCCTGGAGGAGATATTTAAGCGTGAGATTGCCAGGGACGAGGTATCTGTCATTATCACAAAGGCCCCCTGCGCGCTGCTTAAAGGCATCAAGTTCCCTGACAAATGCAGACCCATTTCAGATAAGTGCAAGAAGTGCGGCGCCTGCCTGCGTCCGGGCTGTCCGGCGCTGACTAAGAATGAGGACGGCACCATATCCATTGATGAGACCATGTGCAACGGCTGCGGACTGTGCAGGCAGCTGTGCAAATTTGACGCAATAGAAACAGTAAAGGCAGGTGAGTAAGATGAGCACGAAGAATATTATGATCGTGGGCGTAGGCGGACAGGGAACCCTTCTTACCAGCCGCATCTTAGGCAAGCTGGCCATTGAAGCCGGGTATGACGTGAAGCTTTCCGAGGTTCACGGCATGGCCCAGAGAGGCGGAAGTGTGGTGACCTTTGTGCGCTACGGCGAAAATGTGGCGGAGCCCATTGTGGAGGAAGGCCAGGCGGATGTGCTGATCGCTTTTGAGCGGCTGGAAGCACTGCGCTATCTGCATTTCCTGAAAAAGGACGGAGCGTTGATTGTCAATGACTGGAGAATTGACCCCATCACCGTGGTCACCGGCGTGGCAGTCTATCCGGACGGCATCCTGGATACCCTGAAGGCGGCCAGGAACACCATTGCGGTGGAGGCCACCAAGGAAGCTAAGCTGATGGGCGCGCCCAAGGCGTTTAACGTGGTGGTGCTGGGAGCGGCTGCCAGGCATATCGGCTTTGATAAGGAGGACTGGATCAAGGTAATTGAGACAACAGTTCCCCCAAAAACCATAGAGGTGAATAAAAAGGCCTTTGAGGCGGGATACAATTTAAACACTTAGGGAGAAAGCGGGAGAGGATACGGACATGATTTGGAATGAGACGAAGGAGTGTATGAGCAGGGATGAGATGACTAACCTGCAGAGTGCGCGGCTGGTGAAGCTGGTGGACCGCGTGTACCACAATGTGGAATTTTACCGCAAGAAGATGCAGGCGGTAGGCTTGGAGCCCGGAGACATCCGTGGGATTGAAGATCTGACTAAGCTTCCATTTACCACGAAAAATGATTTGAGGGATACCTATCCCTTCGGACTGTTTGCAGTGCCCAATTCACAGATCGTCCGCATACATGCGTCCAGCGGCACCACGGGCAAGGCCACGGTGGTGGGATATACCAGAAAGGATATCGACGTCTGGAGCGAGTGTGTGGCCAGATGTATCGCTATGGCCGGACTTGGCCGCAATGACATCATACAGGTTGCCTACGGCTACGGCCTGTTTACAGGCGGCCTGGGCGCTCACTACGGCGCTGAGAAGATGGGCGCAACGGTTGTACCCATGTCCACCGGCAATACCAAGAAGCTGATCAATATGATGATTGACTTCGGCGTAACCGGTATCATGTGCACCCCCTCCTACCTGCTGCACATTGCGGAGACCATTGAGGAAATGGGAGTCAGGGACCAGATTAAGCTGAAAGCATCCTTAAACGGCGCGGAGCCGTGGACAGACAAGATGCGGCTGAAGATCGAGGAGAAGCTGGGAATTCATGCCCACGATATCTATGGACTCAGCGAGATCATGGGACCAGGCGTGGCCACGGACTGTGAGTTCCATCAGGGACTCCATGTGCATGAGGATCATTTCCTTCCTGAGATCGTGGACCCGGAGACCTTGCTGCCTGTGGAGGACGGAGTGACCGGGGAGCTGGTATTCTCCACCCTGACCAAGGAGGGAATCCCCTTGATCCGCTACCGTACCAAGGATCTGACCAGCATGGACCGCTCCACCTGCGAGTGCGGCAGAACCAGCGCCAGGATCGCCAGGTTTAAGGGCAGAAGCGATGATATGCTGATTATCCGAGGAGTCAATGTATTCCCGTCCCAGATTGAGTCAGCTCTTCTGGAAATGGGCGGAACCACGCCTCATTACCTGATGATCGTGGACCGGGTGAACAATCTGGATACCCTGGAGGTGCAGGTGGAAGTGGAGGAGCGTTTCTTCTCCGATGAGATCCGCGCACTGGAGAACCTGACCAGCAAGATCGAGTACGTGCTGCAGCAGGCCATAGGCCTGGCCGCCAAGGTGAAGCTGGTGGAGCCCAAGGGCCTGGAGCGCAGCATGGGCAAATCCGTCCATGTCATCGACAAACGGAAACTGGATTAAGTCCGCAGCAAATAGAAAGAGAGGAAAGAACATGTTTGTAAAGCAATTGTCTGTATTTATAGAGAACCGGGAAGGAAGACTGGAGCAGGTGACAGAGGTGCTGAGCACGCAGAATATCAATATCCTGTCTTTAAGCATGGCGGATACCACGGAGTACGGTATGCTGCGCATGATCGTGTCCGATCCCGAGCTGGCCAAGAAGGCTCTGAGAGCTTCCGGTTTCTCCGCCATGCTCACTGATGTGCTGGCAGTGAAGCTGGAAGACAAGGTGGGCGAGCTCCACAAGATGACCCACATTTTGTGCGGCCAGGGGCTGAATATTGAGTATATGTATGCCCTGGCTTCCGCTGACCGCAGAGCCATGATCGTGAAGGCCTCCGATGGGGAGACCGCCGGCAAGGTTGTGATGGACGGGGGACTGGAGCTGTACACCAATGAGGAAATGTGCAGATAGGAACATTTACATGCAGAATCAATACAGATTTAATGCAGAATCAATACAGAATCAATACAGAGAAAGGGCGCAGCCGGTATACTGGCTGCGCCCTTTCAGGTCCGGAACTATTTCCGGCAGGGCTGGGAACCAAACTGAGTGTCGAATCCAGGGTTGTATGCATAGAAGTTGCGGCTGTCCAGATTATCCTGGGTGATCCGCAGCAGTTCGCCGAAGCGCTGATAGTGAACTACTTCACGCTCCCGCAAGTATTTAATGGGTTCACAGACGTCATGATCTTTTACAACGCGCAGGATGTTGTCGTAGGTGCTGCGCGCTTTCTGCTCTGCTGCCATATCCTCGTGCAGATCCGTGATCACATCACCTTTAGACTGAAACTCACATGCGTTGAAGGGCACGCCTCCGGCGGCCTGGGGCCAGATCCCGATGGTGTGGTCGATGTAATAGGGCCCAAAGCCCTGCTCTACCAGCTGGTCTGCAGTCAGATTACGGGTCAGCTGATGGATGATGGAGGCCACGATTTCCAAATGGCCAAGTTCCTCTGTGCCGATATCGGTCAGCGCGCCCTTGCACTCCTTGTAGGGCATGGCGTAGCGCTGGGACAGGTAACGCATGGATGCGCCCATTTCACCGTCGGGACCACCGTATTGACTCATTATAAACTGCGCCATTTTGGCATTGGGCTCCTTGATATTTACCGGAAATTGTAAACGTTTCTCATACTTCCACATTAGTTGAATCCTCCTTCCCAGGGCCAGGGATCGCTGATCCAGGACCAGTAGTTTGTATCAGTGCTGTCAATGGCCATCAGCGGACCGAACTGGGCGCTGTAAGCGTTCACTGCATCTTGGTACATGGCGGTTGCCTGCTGGAAATAAGCCAGGGCCTCCTGATCACAGGGATGGGTATCCAGATAGAGATTGGCGTCATCTACTGTGAATCCGGCTTCATTCACCCTGGCCAGCAGGGACTGGCGGGTATCCATGCCTCTTCTGGGCATGGCACAGTTCTGGGCATCCATATAATTCTGATTCTCAGTATAATCCTGAGCTGCATTATAATTCTGGGGGGCTGCATAATCCTGCATCCCGGCGTAATCCTGCATCCCGGCATAATCCTGGGTTTCAGCATAATTCTCAGCTCCGGTGTATTCCTGGGCGTTGGCGAATTCTTCGCTGCCGTCATATCCATTATTGGGGCGCATCGTTATATAATCAGAAGCGGTATTAATCATTTGCTGCACCTCCCGTAGATAAATTCCAGATCCAGTTCTGGGAAAATTGTTCCGTGGTATAAAGCTTTTTCAGTCGGGTAGGGGGTGGACCACTGCTGCCACGGGACATATGCCATAGCAATAGGATAGTTCTGCTCCAGCGGTCCCGCAGAAGTGTCGGTGCACATACCCATGCCAGTAGGGTAAGGCTTACCCATAAGTGGATAATCAGGCATGGTAAATTCAGGGGAGGTGAAGTCGGGCATCATTCCGGCGCAGCCGGAACTGGGGCGTGCAGGGGAGATAGTGGGAGCGGTGTTCCATGTCTGCGGGTAAGGGTATGCAACGCCCGCCATGGAATCATGCTGTCTGCAGTGCGAATGACCGCAGCTTCCGGAAGAGGGAGAACAGGATACGCGGTTGAGTGTACGTCCGCAGCACTGTTCGCTTACATCTGTATAGGAATCCATAAGATGGAAACTCCTTTCGTTTTGCTTTTTCTACTATAGTTTATGAGGGGATCAACGGGGAGTGCGGAATTTGAACTTGTCTGTATGAGATTTTTATCTCCGGGCAGAGGACAACAATGGATGCACACTTTGTCTGGCCGTCCCATATGATATAGTACAACCAAGACAATAAAGGAGATTAAAATATATGTGTTGCTTTAATTTTAGATGTGGATGCAGATGCAGATGTAACAGAGGATGTGGATGCTGGAATAACGGCTGTGGATGTGGTAATAACAACGGATGTGGCTGCGGCAGCAACAGCGGCTGTGGTTGCGGATGCGGAAACAACAGTGGTTGTGGATGCGGAAACAACAGCGGCTGTGGATGTGGCAACAACAGCGGATGTGGATGTGGCAACAACAACGGATGTGGCTGCGGCAACAACAGCGGATGCGGCAATAACAATTGCTGGGATCCCTGCGCTGGCGTGCGCAGAAGAGCATACCGTGAAGGCTTCCGCAACGGCTACTGGGCTGGCTACAATGACGCTTCCTGCAACAGGGGCGTTGGCCTGGCAGAAGCTGCTGTAGAGAATGACGGCTGTGGCTGCAACAATTAATACAGATCAAAGAGGGGACGGATCATTCCGTTCCTTCTTTTCTTTATAGTATCTTTATTTGACAATGGGGCCTCACTTGCTATATAGTGTTCTATAATTAAAGAAATTTAATAAGGCAGGCAGCGCTGCCGACGACAAAGGAGAATGGGAATGGAACTGATAGACCAGGTGCGTGAACGTTTTAGGAATGACCGGTTTGCCACGGGAAACGGAGCGGTGATTGACGAGATTTCTGATGGATTTGCAAAATGTTCGTTGGATATACAACGTGATCACATGAATGCCACAGGTACGGTGATGGGGGGAGCTATCTTTACACTGGCGGATTTCGCCTTTGCGGTCGCTTCCAACTGGCAGGGCACGCCCCATGTGTCCCGGACCAGCCAGATTACATATTTAGGGGTGGCCAAGGGAAACAAACTGGTGGCTGAGGCGCACCGCATCAAAGAGGGATATTCCACCTGCTACTATCTGGTGGATGTCAAGGATGAGCTTGGCAACCAGGTTGCCCAGGTGACTTCAGACGGATTCACAAAGCGTTAGAGGGTGTTTGAGCATTCATTTCCCCGTCTGCCAGAAGGTGACCGCCAGGCTCCGCCTGATCCCCATAGGGCACGACATGCCCACGCTTTTCAACAGCTGCATGAAGTTCGGTGATAGGAAGCTTTCCGCATATGACGCGGAGGCTTCCTTTTTAGTGACAGAATCGCGGCGGCCCTGCTGATCTAAAGCCGGATCAGCCGCCCGCCCAGCAGACCCACATCCTCTTCCTGGTGGGTGGTGAGAATAAGCAGGCGGCCGTTTACCATCTCCTTAATATACCGGATGGCCAGCAGACGGTTGTCCTCATCCAGCCCGGTAAAGGGTTCATCCATCAGCAGGATCTGGGAGGGGGCAAGCAGGGCGCGGCAGATGGCGGCCCTGCGCTTCATGCCGCCGCTTAAGGTGCAGACCGGACGGTCCAGGCATTCTTCCGGAAGCAGGCGTTTTAACTGGCTTCGGACCTCCTGGGCGGAGAGGGATTTCCTGGTGACCATCATTATATTTTCCATGGGGGAAAACAGTTCGCAGAGCCTGTCCTCCTGGAACACGGCAGAAAACCTTACGGTGTTGTCCAGGGACTCTCCGTGTTCGCCTGTGATGGAAATGCTGCCTGCGTCCGGCGGCTCCAGACCCATGATCAGGCGCAGCAGCGTGGTTTTGCCGGAACCTGAGGGGCTCATCAGGCAGTTGGGGGAGGCTGGGTCAAAACTGAGGGTCAGATGGCTGAGAACTGGGGTCTGATTGTAAAATTTTGACAAATCCTTAATTTCAATCATCATACGCTGTTTCCTCCCATCTGGCTGTCCGGCCGTTTCCGCTCAAACCGTCTCAGCAAAAACAGGAACAATTTCTCAAATACCGCACTGACCACTGTAATCACAAAGGTCCAGGCGAATAGCCCCGCAGTGTCCAGATACAGCTTGGCATAATAGAGCTGCTCTCCGATGGAGCTGGTGGGGATGCCGATGACCTCCGCTGCGATTCCTGATTTCCAGCTCATTCCCAGGGCGGTTTTGCAGCCGCTGGTCAGGTAAGGCATCAGGGCGGGCAGGTAGATATAGCGGATCTTTCTGAATCCGCTGATGTGGAAGATGGCAGCCATCTCCAAGAGCTTGGGGTCCGTGCTTCTCAGACCGGATATGGTGCTCACATAGATCATGGGCAGCACCACCAGGTAGGAGATGAACACGGACAGGTTGTTGGAACCGATCCAGATCAGGGCCAGGATTACGAAGGAGGCCACTGGGATGGAGCGGATCAGAATCATGAACGGTTCCAGCAGTTCTCCCAGGAAGGGGAAGATATAGGCCAGGCTCCCCAGAAGCAGCCCGGTGAAAAAGGCCCCCACAAATCCTAAACTGATCTTGGTAAAAGAGTGGCCGATGGTGAGCCAGAACTCCGCCTGGGGCAGCTGCTCCCACAGGGACTGCACCATACCGATGGGCCCGGTAAAAATGATGGGGTTATTGACAATGGCCGCCGCAGCCTGCCACAATACCAGCCAGAACAGCCATATAAAACTTTTGCGCAGCCAGCTGTTATGCATGATTGCGGTCTCCTTTCTGAATACATTTCATCCCCCCTAAGACTCCCAGCAGCGTCAAAACCACGATAGCGCTCCAAATCATGGGTACAATCGGCTGGGGAAGCCGGTAGGAGGGGACTGCAAGGTTTTTCACAATAGCCCACACCAGCCATCTTATACCTCCAACCATATAGAGCAGCTCCAGAATCAGTGAAATAGTCCCCAGAATTTTACAGGAGAGTATAGCTTTATTCATCCGGTAAGCCTTTAGCCCCAGAAGTCCGGATACCAGTTTGGGCAGCGCCAGTACGGCCATGGCCAGCATCGTAATCAAGGAGATTTCTCTGCTTACAAACATCACCCGCATCCAGCACTTGCTGCCCATCAATGTGGCGGCGATAAACCACGTGCTGGCGGAAATATCCAACACCCCAAGTGCGATTAAAGCATAGCTGGCTTTCTTTAATAGAGTCTGCCTATTTTTCATGCGCAGTTCCCTCCGTTTACATTTTCAATTAATGATAGCCGAATTCCGGCATATGGTACCATTCTATCACATCACGCGCCGGCTTTCCACTTCATCCCGTAACCTGTCCGTATCATAGGATTTCCAAACCGTCATAGGCAGCCCCGCTTCCAAACCATCCTGCAAAATTTCCCGATAACCTGCAATCCATTCCGGCAGCCCTTTTTTCATATGATTATTCACCATTTCCATTGTATTGGAATCGAGTAACATTTTCTGCATGGTATGTGCTACAATGGGAAGGGGAAGTTTGAAGAAATTCGCCGGAAATGTTTTGTATGTGCGGACTCCCTGTAAACGGCAGACTTCGACGCCCTCGCGAAATGCCTGAACCATCTTTTTTACGGCGCCGTAGTCATGGGCAAACCGCTCAAAGTCCCCGTTCTCCAATACAGCCCCGGCTGTGATGGACTGCTGTAAATAATGCACCTTCAGCCAATCAAATATATGCTTATCATATTTAGCCTTCATTCCAGCCAGCTTAAGCCCTTCTGCCAGGTTGTCTGCCCCCCACAGGCATTGCCCGCCTAAGCGGGTTGCTTCATTAAATAAAATCCGTTTCCGTATTTACCTAAATTCTAGTATCCGCCCCCGCAAATGTCAAACAAATTATGGCTGCCCTTGTTTTATGAAAATGTTAATAATTTTTATTTTGAAATATATTGAAAATAATTTTTACCATGCTATAATGAAATTAACAACAACCCAGTGCTCACAATGAATAAAAAAGGAGAGGTAAAAATGGACAAGAAGGTATTATTTGACAAGATCCGGGGACAGATGATTATTTCATGTCAGGCAGTGAAGGGGGAACCTTTATATGTGGAGGAGGAATCCGTGATGTACCTGATGGCCAGAGCGGCCAAGATGGCGGGAACACCGGCTATCCGCACCAGCAGCGTCCGGGATGTAATCGCCATCAAAAAGGAAACTGGGCTTCCTGTGATCGGTCTGGTGAAGATCCAGTATCCAGGCTATGAGGGGTATATCACGCCCACCATGAAGGAAGTGGATGAGCTGGTGGAGGCAGGCTCCGATGTGGTTGCCCTGGACTGCACGCTGCGCAGGAGAGGGGACGGAAAAACAGTAAACCAGTTTATTGAGGAGATTCGCCGGAAGTATCCGGACATTGTGCTGATGGCTGATATCTCCAACTACGAGGAGGGTGTCAATGCCTGGAAATGCGGAGTGGACATTGTGGGAACAACCATGAGCGGCTATACGGATTACACACCCAAGCTGGACCAGCCTGACTATGAGCTGATGAGCCGTCTGGCAGCAGACCTGGATATCCCTGTGATCGGAGAGGGCAAGATCCATACTCCGGAGGAAGCGGTGAAGGCGCTGGATACGGGCGTATGGGCTATTGTGGTGGGAGGCGCCATCACCAGGCCTCTGGAGATCGCAGGCCGTTTTATGGAAGCGATTGACCTGCACAGAGGAACAAAGGCATGAGGATCGCTGCACTGGATATTGGAGGGACATCCATCAAATCGGGAATTTGGGATGGAAATGAAGTGTCTGAGCTGAGAGAGTGGGACACTCTGGCAAAGGAGGGCGGCGCGCGCCTGATGGAGCGGGCAGTGGAGATTCTCCGGGAATACCGGCCTTTTGACGCCATCGGTATCAGCACCGCCGGACAGGTGAACACCCACGATGGGACCATCTATTACGCCAATGACAATATCCCCGGCTACACGGGAATCCAGGTGCGCGGGATCATGGAGGAGGCCTTCGGGGTGCCTGTGGCAGTGGAAAATGATGTGAATTCAGCAGCTCTGGGGGAGGCGCAGTTTGGCGCGGCCAGGGGCCATGAAGATTTCCTATGTCTGACTTACGGAACAGGGGTGGGGGGAGCCATTGTAATAGGCGGCCGGGTCTACACCGGCAGCAGCTGGTCCGGCGGAGGCTTTGGAGGAATCCTGGTACATCCTGAGGCGGCCAGGGAAGAGGAAGAGTTCAGCGGCTGCTACGAGAAATACGCTTCCACCACAGGTCTGGTGCGCCTGGCGAAGGAGACCGACCCGGCTATGGAAAGCGGAAGAGACATATTCGCGGCAGCTGACAGGCCGGAGATCCGCAGGGTGATTGACCGGTGGGTTGATGAAGTTACATATGGACTTGTAACGCTGATCCATGTATTCAATCCGTCCCGTATTGTGCTGGGCGGCGGAATTATGGCCCAGCCCTATATACTGGAGCAGGTGAGAAAACGGCTGTATGCCAGGATCTCGCCGGGATTTAGGGGAGTAGAGATCGTGAAAGCGGCATTGGAGAACCAGGCGGGGTTGCTGGGTGCGGCTTATGAGGCAGAAAAACGGTTGGATGGACAGAGGGGGAGATAGGTTAGAATTCCAAGGGATTGTGAAAAAGGCCCTTGTTAAAAGAAGGAGTGCTTTGGGGATATGTGCCGGAAGCACTTTTTCTGTTTTTTGTGGAATTTAATTGGTGGGAGAAAAGATAGGGAAAAATGGGGATTTAGGCGTGGAAAGGTTACGCGGGCGGAGCTAGATGCATCCGTCCGTGAGAGCCAGGGGCTGCGGGCGGGAAGGTTCGGGGACGG
>URUZ01000110.1 GCA_900551225.1 uncultured Clostridium sp. | reverse complement strand
GAAGAGGAGTCCGGGCCAGGCATGGCAGCCCACTGGGAACCAGGTCCCGCCAGCGTACTCCCCTGCGGAACTACCAATACCATAGGGTCCTCCATCACTGGGCGCACATTCACATGGGGAGAGCTGACATGGTACAGGGCAAAGCCCACGTCCGCCTGTTTCTTGCTTACCAGGGAATAGATCATATCCGCGGGATAGCATTTGATATCCAGTGAAAAGCCGCGGCGGGAGACAAGATCCCTGTACAGAGGCGTCAGGTTGTAGTCCAGGAAGCTGTCCACTGTGGCAATGGTCAGAAATGGGGCGTCAGCCGCCCGGCCCAGCTGGTCTGTCTCATTCCACAGGGTCAGCATCTGGGCGGCAATCCGGGAAAATTCCACGCCCTTGGGTGTTGCAATGGCCGCTTTCACGCCCTTTTTCCGCTCAAACAGCTCAAAGCCCAGTTCCTCCTCCATGGCCCGCAGCCGTGATCCGGCGGTGGAGGGCGAGAGATATAAAAGCTCAGCCGCCTTCAACAGGTTCTGTTCTTCGAAAATGGTCATAAATAGCTGCAAATCTTCCCGGTTCATGAAATTCCCCTTTTCTATTTGGAAATATTTTACACATCCAGCCGCGTAATGTAGCGTGCGTTGGCAATGATGAAGTCCCTCCGCGGTTCCACATCATTTCCCATAAGAATGTTAAATGTCTGCTCTGTCTCAGGTGATGCCAGGCAGCCCTGGGGGGCATCGTCCATTGTGACCTTTAAGAGGGTGCGGTGCTCCGGGTCCATGGTGGTGTCCCACAGCTGGACCGCGTCCATTTCCCCAAGGCCCTTGTAGCGCTGGATCTTGCAGGTCCCGTCCCGCCCGGCCTCATCCATTACCCGGGCCAGCTGCTCATCACTGTAAGCATACCAGAGTTTCCGCCCTTTTTCTACCCTGTATAGCGGCGGCTGCGCCAGATACACGTGGCCCTCCCGGATCAGCTGGGGCATGAACCGGAACAAAAAGGTGAGCAGCAGGGTGGTAATGTGGGCGCCGTCCACGTCCGCATCCGTCATGAGAACGATTTTGTGGTAGCGCAGCTTCTCAAGGTCAAACCCTTCAAGAACCCCTGTTCCAAAGGCGGAAATCATGGCCTTGATCTCAGCATTGGCCAGAATTCTGTCCATGGTAGCCTTCTCCACATTGAGAATCTTGCCCCGCAGCGGCAGTACGGCCTGGCGCTCCCGGCTTCTGGCCAGTTTGGCGGAGCCTCCGGCAGAATCCCCCTCCACGATGAACAGCTCGCTCTCCTCAGGGGAGCGGCTGGAACAGTCCGCCAGCTTGCCGGGAAGGGTCAGGCCGGAGAGGGCTGTTTTGCGGCGGGCCAGGTCACGGGCGCTTTTGGCTGCGTTCTTGGCGCGGCGGACCAGCTGGGCTTTTTCACAGATGGCCTTGGCTGCCTGTGGATTCTGTTCCAGGAATACGGACACCTTGTGGAAAACCAGGCTGTCCACCGCCGGCCTGGCCTGGCTGCTGCCCAGCTTCTGCTTGGTCTGCCCCTCGAACTGGGGGTCAGTCATCTTGACGCTGATCACAGCCGTCAGCCCCTCCGACAGTTCCTCCCTGGTGAGGGAGGGGTCTGACTCCTTCAGCAGTTTCTGGCTGCGGGCATACCCGTTGACCGCCCGGCACAGGGCGGTGTAAAAACCAGTCACATGGGTTCCGCCATCCGGCGTGGCGATATTGTTGACAAATGTCAGCAGGCGCTCCTTATAGCTGTCGGTGTACTGTATGGAGAATTCGGTCTGGATGGTCCGGTCATCGGAGATTCCGTACAGGATCTCCGGGAACAGCAGGGCCGCATCCTGGTTCAGCCAGGCGGTGAAATCCTTCAGGCCGTTTTCATAGCAGAAGGTGTGGGATTCGTCCTCCTGTTTCAGGGAGATAGTCAGCCCTTTAGTGAGAAAGGCTGTCTCCCGCAGCCGGAATTTCAGTGTTTCATAGCTAAAGGAAATGTCGCCGAAAATGGAGGCGTCCGGCAGAAATGTCACGGTGGTGCCGTGGACATCCGGCGCGCAGCTGCCCAGATTCTCCAGCGGTCCGGCAGGGATACCGCGGGTGTATCTCTGAAAGTAGGAACAGCCGTCCTGGTCTACCTGCACGGTGAGCCAGTCTGAGAGGGCATTGACAACAGAGGCCCCAACGCCGTGGAGACCCCCTGATACCTTGTAATTCTCATTGTCGAATTTACCCCCCGCGTGAAGGATGGTGAATACCACCTGGATGGCGGACAGTCCTGTCTTTTTCTGGATACCGGCGGGGATGCCGCGGCCATTGTCCGTCACGGTGACGGAGCCGTCGCTGTTCAATGTCACGGTGATGGTATCGCAGTATCCGGCCAGGGCCTCGTCCACCGCATTGTCCACAATCTCATAGACAAGGTGGTGAAGGCCCGGTGCGCCGGTGCTGCCCACATACATGGCGGGCCGCTTGCGCACGGCTTCCAGCCCCTCCAGGATCTGGATCTGCGCCGCTCCGTAATCGCTGTCAGGCTGTAGGTTGAAAGCAGAATCATTTTCTAATGCGGTCATGTCAATACTCCTATCTGTTGGCTTTGAAGCTGGGAATATTGCCATTATAGCAGAGCGGGGACGGAAACCTTGACGGATTTCCTGCTATTAAATAGCGGGATTTTGGAGATGCGAAAGAGCGCATTTACCATGCGCTCTCAGAAAGTTTTCTTGCTGTGTATCTCTGTCAATACGTCTGCGGAACTGCCTTCTTTACTACAAAATGAATTGTAACGCCGCCCTCTTTTCCATCCTTCTGGTTGAGGCTGCAATTAACGATTGTTGTTCCCAAATCCCAGATGCAGCTAATATTTTCTCCACGGTCATAGCTCAGAACCGGGTCCCATGTGTTCATGGAATAGGAATCTCCGAACCGTTCTTCCAGATAATCCAGAAGGGATGTATAAGAATAATAGATCTGTGTATCCCTATGGGATGTTTCTGCTGAATTCCATTCGACAAAGCGCTTCGGCGAGACACTAAGGGTGCCCGCATATCCGTCATATTCCTTTGGGGCTTCCAGATAGTCCGTGTAGCCTTCCTTTTCCTTTAAGGCTGGCTCCATTTTAATCAATTCCATTTGTCCCATATTCAGATTAATGGAGGTAAACGGCGCTACCGGCTGTTTGTGTTCCTGATACCACCGTACGCCCAGAATCCCACCTGCAATGCAGACCGCCGCAATTCCTGCTATAATCAAAATCATCTTTTTACTTTTCATGCCAGTTATTCTCCTCCCACAATCTGACCCAATTTTTATCTGTTAGTCCCCATAGAAAACCAACCGCGTCACATAGCCCTTCTGGTCAAAGTAAACGCCGTTGTACCAGTTGAAATCGCCCTGGAGAATGGTCAGGCTCACAGGCTTTGAGGCGTTGTCGATGGCCACCTCCACGGTGGCATCTTTGCGGATGTACAGGGAACCCTTGTAGATGGGTTTGTCTACCCGGTCATCGCTGTCCTGGTAGAGGGTCACAGGGGAGCCGTCCGCGGAGGGGGAGTAGTAGTAGGTCGTGCTGTTGGCCTCGCCGTATGCGGTGTCATAAAGGCCGTAATTCCCGTATGCCAGTGTCTTGGACTCCCCGGTGAGCTCGTTGAATACCAGGGTCACCGTGTCTCCGGGCTTCATATCCCCGGGAGCCTGGATGGCCTGGTTGTATACTGCATCCACCAGATAGTAGGAACCGCAGTCCTTGGCCGTTCCCGGTGTAAGGCTGAAGGAGAGGGCCGAGTAACCGGAGGGATAGCCGTAGCGGTCAATCACCTTTTTGGAGGGCGCCTCAGGCAGATCGCTCTGTCCGGCAACCGGCTCCATGGACTGCAGCAGGCGGATGTTGGCCTTCTCACAGTCACTGAGTACGCTCTCTTTAAAATCGGCCGCTTCCACGGTGCCCTGATACCAGCTTTTGCTGCCAAAGTAGGACTGGAGGTCCTGGGAACTGAATTTTCTTCCGTGGCGGGCATAGATCTCATTCCTGGCCAGACGGAACTGGTCGGGGGTGAGGTGGGATACATCGTCTGCGGTCAGATAGGAAATGCTGCTGTCCGGGAGAATGTAGTCCTGCGCGGCTGCGCTGTTCTGCCCGGAACCGCTGTTCTGGGGGCTGCCGCCCTGTGCGGAGCCGGTGTCCTGTGAGCCGCCCGTCCCAGAGCCGCCGTCCACCCCGGAGCCACCGTCCACCCCAGACCCTCCGCTCTCCCCGGCTGCCTTCGTCCACTGTATGGTTTCTTCCTGGCTGCCGCTTTTACAGCCGCTCAGCGCAGCAGCCAGAATGGCTGCAAGCATAATCGGCGCGGTCCAATATTTTAGTCGTTTCAATCTGTTCTGTCCTCCTGCTGTTATTCAGCCTTATTTATCCCTGGCCGTCTCCAGCCAGGCCTGGGCCTTGCGGAACTGTTCCATGGTAAATGTGATCTTTCCCTTGATGATGGTGAAGAATTCCTCGTCCTTCAGCTGCCGGATGGTGCGGTTGATGGTTTTGACATTCACACCGATCTCCTCCTGGAGCTGTTGTCTGGTTCTGCCCATTGTGATCTGGGACGGAGGCGCCGGGCCATCCATACCCTGCTGGGCGCCGTATTTGACCAGATAGTCCAGCAGCAGATAGCTGGGTGGATAAAACAGCTTGGCTCCGTTGTTGTAGGAGGAACGGTACAGCTTGAATGCGGTGTGCCCTGCGGTAAGCCGGAGAATATTAATGTCCTCATCCAGCCAGCGCTGGGCATCCTTGCGGCTGATATATGCCACCACGTTGTCCGTCACCGCCTCAATGGTGACGGAGGTGCGGGGCATTCCGGCCAGGATCGTCACCTCGCCGATAAAGTCAATGGCCTTGTTCCCCTCTATCATATAAACATTTCCATTTTCGAATTCATTGATTACCCGGTTCTCGCCCATAGCTACAATTCCAAAATATCCCAGATCCATGTTCTTCTGATGAATGATCGAACCAGCGGCGTGGGTGCGTACCGTGCACCTGCTGCGGATATCCGGCGGCATATTCTTGGTGTATTTCAACAACTCAGGAACCTTTTTTTCCAGTTCTGTTAACGTCATTTTTATCCTCCTGGCAACAGGGGAGAGTGATTCCCTGTTTTTTACATTATACCATTGAACATTTTTTAAAATCAATTTAATTTTTCGTGAAAAGTGCCCATTTGTCCTTTTTTAAAATCGCAGTTTTGACTAAAATACCAAATATAAAAGAAATATCCCCCTTCGCATATGCTTGGGGGAAGATTAAGTAAAGTCCCCTTCGCACATGCGAAGAGGCAAATCACAAGGTGTTTTGTGACAGCCGGTAAGAAATCCCCTTCGCGTATACTCAGGGGAGAAGCGGGGTTAATTCAAAGATAACCGGCTGGGAAGGAGGGGCTCTTATGAGCGGTAAGAAAGAAACATATGTGTATGGTTCCTTAAAGGAACGGTTTGCCACGGAATGGAAGATATTTGCCCTGGCGTTTGTGTTCATCCTGATCGCGGACAATATCGGCCAGATTAAGATTCCGGTGGGCAAGGGAATGTTCATCCTGTTCCCCATTTTCTACGCAATTATCCTGGGCGTACTCAGTGGTCCCCAGGTGCTGAAGATTGTGGACAGCAAACATGTGAAAGCGGCCTCCAAGCTGGTGGTTGTGGGCATTTGCCCATTCATAGCCAAGCTGGGAATCACGGCAGGCTCCAACATTGAGACCATTCTCCAGGCAGGCCCCGCGCTGCTGTTCCACGGCTTCGGCAATCTGCTGGGTCTGGTGCTGGCGCTTCCGGTGGCGATCCTGCTGGGAATGAAGCGGGAGGCGGTAGGTGCCTGCCATTCCATCAACAGAGAGTACCACATGGCATTGATCAACAATATCTACGGCCCGGAATCAGCTGAGGCCAGAGGCAGCCTGTCCATCTACATTGTAGGCGGAATGGTGGGAACCATCTACTTTGGACTGATGGCTTCCGTCATCGGAATGACCGGCTGGTTCCACCCCCAGGCCTTGGGCATGGCTTCAGGTGTGGGAGCGGGAATCATGATGGCCAGCGCCAGCGCCAGCCTGTGCGCCATATATCCAGACATGGCGGCGACCATCTCCACCATGGCCAGTGTGGGCGAGACAATGGCCGGTATCACGGGAATATACATAACCATGTTTATCGCCATACCGCTGTGCGATAAGCTGTACACGATTCTGGAACCTAAATTGGGAAGATTTGCATTGAAGGAGAAAAAGGAGGAGCAGACAGTATGAGATACATAGAATGGCTTGTGTTGTTTATTCTGGGAGCCTGCGGCACAGGGCTTGCCAATCTGATTGGTTACGGGGTGAGCTTTACGGACTCTCTGCCGGGCCTGCTGGTACTGATTGTGATCTCCATGGTGGCGGTATTTCTGACCAAGGTTCTGCCCCTGAAGCTCCCCATCGTGGCCTACTGCTCCATCATCGGCCTGATCTCCGCCTCCCCCATCTCCCCAGTACGGGAGTTTGTGATCCAGGCAGCGGGAAACATCAATTTCACAGCTCCCTTCACCATGGTGGGTGCGTTTGCGGGCCTGGCAATCAGTGACCAGCTCAAAACATTTATGAAGCAGGGCTGGAAGATCCTGATTGTGGGAATCTTCGTGATGACCGGAACATTTCTGGGGTCCTGCCTGTGGGATCAGATGCTGCTGACGCTGACCGGCGCCATTTAAGAAAGGTAGAACAGTATGAACAAGCAGAATTGTGATTTGTTAATAAGAAATGCTTCTGTGTTGATAAACAGCGATGTTATGAAGGAGCATGTGGATATCGCGGTGGACGGCGGCCTGATCCTTGAGACCGGCGAAAATCTGGGGGAGAAATACCAGGCAAAAGAGACGCTTAATGGCAGCGGCAAGCTGTTCATGCCTGGCCTGATCGACAGCCACATGCACACCGGCCAGCAGCTGTTAAAGGGGCTGGTGCTGGACGCCAAGCCCATCATCTGGACCAGGGTCATGCTTCCCTTTGAGAGCACTCTGACCGCTGACAGAATGCGGCTTTCCGCCCAGGCTGCGGCTCTGGAGATGATCAAGTCCGGAACCGCCGGATTCATTGACGCGGGCAGCTACCATATGGACGCGGCGGCTGAGGTCTATGCGGCCAGCGGACTGCGGGGATGTCTGTCCTATTCCACCATGGACGAGGACGGCCTGCCGGAATCTGTGGCCATGGACGCCGATGAGGCGGTGCGGCGCACGGACAGTCTGTATGATGGATTCCACGGCAAGGGGAATCTGAAAGTCTATTACTCCCTGCGTGCCTTGAATTCCTGCTCCAACCGTCTGGTGGAGCTGGAGGCGGACCGGGCGAAACAGAGGAACACCATGCTTCAGGCCCACATGAATGAGTATCAGGGCGAGGTAAACGGCATTGTGGCCCGCGAGGGGATGCGCCCCTACGAATACCTGGAGAAAATGCAGGTGCTGGGCAGCAATTTCCTGGGAGCCCACAGCCTGCTTCTGTCCGAACGTGAGAAGGAGCTGGTGAAAGAGTACGGCGTCAAAACCTGCCACTGCCCATTCAGCAACTGCGGCAAAGCTGTGCCTGAGACCCCCAAAATGCTGGAGATGGGCATCCCTGTGGGAATGGGCACAGACGGTGCGGCCCACGGGGGCTTAAGCCTGTGGAATGAGATGAAGATCTTCCGTTCTGTTATGAACATTTTCCATGGCGTTCCCAATGGTAACCCAAAGGTTATGCCCGCAGAGACCATTTTGAAAATGGTACTGGAAGGCGGGGCGGCCGCTCTTAATGAGGAGGGCAGCCTGGGACGGCTGGAAGCCGGGTACAAGGCCGACTTTATCAGCATCAATATGAACCAGCCCCACCTGTGCCCCACAGGAAACAAGATCCATACCCTGCTGGAATGTGTGGGGTCCGGGGATGTGGCGGACATGGCAGTGGGCGGAAAGCTGCTGATGAAGGACCGCCAGGTGCTGTCCATGGATGAGGAGAAGGTTATGTACGAGTCCAGAAAATATATGGAAGAAAACATGTAGCCGCACACAGCATGATACCGCGGGCCGCTTGCAGGCCCGCGGTAAAATATAGATTTGGAGGAGATTGAGCCATGGGATTTTGGCTGACAGCAGTTTTAGCGAACCTGGTGGTAGGTGCATTTGTAGGATTGACGGGAGTGGCGGGATTTCTGCTGCCCATTGTATACACAGGCCCCCTGGGCATGGGAGTTGCGGAGGGGCTGGCCCTCAGCTTTGCAGCATTTATCGTGTCCGGCGCTTTGGGATCAGTGAATTATAAGAAGGCGGGGAACCTGGATGTGCCCTTTGGAATCAAGCTGAGCATCGGCAGCCTGGTGGGCGCCATACTGGGCGTCCGGCTGAACATGGTGATTCCCGAGGCCCAGGTGAAGATCCTGCTGTACCTGGTGGTGCTGCTGTCCGGCGCCTCCATTCTGCTGCGGAAGGATAAGGCACAGGCCGAGGGGGAACAGAAGGGATATCTGATCTCCGAGCATCTGATAGCTACCCTGGCCCTGGGATTTGTAACGGGAACCATCTGCTCCCTGTCAGGAGCCGGGGGCCCGGTGCTGGTGATGCCCCTTCTGGTGGTGCTGGGCATCAATGTGCGCACCGCTGTGGGCGTGGCTCTGTTCAATTCCGTGTTTATCGGAATCCCTGCCTGCATCGGCTACATGGCCCAGTGTTCCTTAAAAGATCTGGCCCCACTGCTGGCCGCGGCCCTGGTGGCTCACGGCGTGGGCGTGGTATTCGGCAGCAAAAATGCAGTAAAGATCAACCAGGTGATTCTGAAAAAGGGAATCGCGGTATTTTCCATTGCCATTGCAGTGTGGAAGCTGGCGCTGTAGAAGCAATTTTCGAGAACGCTTTAGTGCCGTCCTGCGGCACCGCCAGTTAAATGTATCAGTCAGGAGGTAAACATAATGAAGGTTGTAGGTAAGAGCTTTAACCGTGTGGACGCATATGGAAAGGTGACCGGGGAAGCTAAATATACGGCAGATCTGGAACCAAAGGACTGCCTGTGCGCCAGAGTGGTCCATTCCACCATTGCCAATGGTGAGGTAAAGAGTTTTGATCTGGAGAAGGCCCTGAAGGTGCCGGGCGTGGTGAAAATCATCACCTGTTTTGACGTGCCGGATTACCAGTTTCCCACAGCGGGACATCCGTGGAGTGTGGAGAAGGCCCACCAGGACATTGCGGACCGGAAGCTGCTGAACCAGAGGGTGCGCCTGTACGGTGATGATATAGCTGTGGTTATCGGTGAAAATGAAGTTGCATGCCAGCAGGCGGCCCGCCTGATCCGCGTGGAATATGAGGAGTACCAGCCTATGGTGACTGTGGAACAGGCCATGGCAGAGGGGGCCACGCCCCTGCACCCGGATCTGAGGAAGGACAATGTGATTGTCCACTCCCACATTACCATGGGACCCCAGGACTTCACCTTTGAAGAGGGTTTAAGGCAGGCCATAGAGACCTATGGGGAGGAGAACCTGGTGGTGCTGGAGAAAGAGTACCACACCCCCCGCATTTCCCATTGCCACATTGAGCTGCCGGTGTCCTGGGCTTACCAGGAGCCAAACGGCAAGATTACGGTCACTTCCTCCACCCAGATTCCCCACATTGTGCGCCGGGTGATCTCCCAGGCCCTGGGAATCCCCATCGGCCGCATACGGGTCATCAAACCTTACATCGGAGGCGGTTTCGGCAACAAACAGGATGTGCTCTATGAGCCGTTAAATGCTTACCTGACCACAGTGGTGGGCGGACGCCCGGTGCGCCTGGAGATCAGCCGTGAGGAGACAATCTACGGCACCAGGACCCGCCACGCCATCGACGGCAAGGTCCGCGCTGTTGCCACAAAGGACGGGAAGATGCTGGCCAGGAAGCTGGAAGCCTACGCCAACAACGGCGGCTATGCTTCTCACGGCCACGCCATCTGCGCAAACTGCGGAAATGTGTTCAAGGACATTTACCGGGATCAGCTGGGAGCTGAGGTGGACTGTTATACGGTGTGGACCTCCACCGCCACTGCAGGGGCTATGCGGGGATACGGCATCCCGCAGGCGGCATTTCTGTCTGAGGCCCTGACCGATGATCTGTGCCGCGCCATAGGGGCAGATCCCCTGGAATTCCGTATGGAAAACTGTATGCCGGAGGGCTTCGTGGACCCGGCCAATGGGATCACCTTCCACTCCTACGGGCTGAAGCAGTGCATGGAGGAGGGCGCCAGGTACATCCGCTGGGATGAGAAGCGCAGGGCTTATGAGAACCAGACCGGACCCGTGCGGCGCGGTGTGGGCATGGCCATATTCTGCTATAAAACCGGCGTTTACCCCATTTCCCTGGAGACCTCGTCAGCCCGCATGATCCTCAATCAGGACGGTTCCATGCAGGTTCAGCTGGGGGCTACTGAGATCGGCCAGGGAGCGGACACCGTTTTCAGCCAGATGGCCGCTGAGACCACGGGCATCAGCTTTGAAAAGGTATATATCGTGTCCTCCCAGGATACGGACACAGCGCCCTTTGATACCGGCGCGTACGCCTCCCGCCAGACCTATGTGACGGGCATGGCTGTGAAGAAGTGCGGACAGCAGCTGAAAGACAGAATCCTGGATTACGCCAGCTTTATGCTGGACGGGAGACCCTCGAAGGAGCTGGACGTGGATCACGATTACGTCATAGAGAAGGCCACCGGGAAGGAGCTGATCGCCATGGGAACCCTGGCGGAGACCGCCTTCTATTCTCTTGAGCGCTCCGAGCATATCACGGCCGAGGTAACCAGCCAGTGTAAGGACAATTCCTTCGCATCCGGCGTCTGTTTCGTGGAGGTGGAGGTGGATATGCCTCTGGGAATTGTGAAGGTGACGGACATTGTGAATGTGCATGACTCCGGTATTCTGATGAACCCCAAGCTGGCCGAGGCCCAGGTTCACGGCGGAATGTCCATGGGCCTTGGGTATGGAATGTCCGAGGAACTCATTTACAATGAGAAGGGACAGCTGCTCAACGACAACCTTTTGGATTATAAGATTCCCACTGCCATGGACACTCCGAAGCTGAATGTGAAGTTTATCCAGCTGGATGATCCCACAGGCCCTTACGGAAACAAATCCCTGGGCGAGCCCCCGGCCATTCCGGTGGCGCCCGCTGTGCGCAACGCGGTGCTTCACGCAACCGGCGTGGCCATGGATACTATACCCATGACGGCTCAGAGGCTGACTGCGGCATTTAAGGAACGTGGGTTGATTTAAAGCCATGTATCGCACGTAAGCGCCTGAAAGACAGGCGCCAAGTGCTCATAACGAGGAGGATATGATATCAATGTTTGATATAAAATCATTTTACGAAGCAAAATCAGTGCAGGATGCGGTTGCAGCCCTGAGCGCTGACCCTGACTCCGAAGTGATCAGCGGCGGCACTGATGTACTGATCCGGGTGAGGGAGGGGAAGGACGCTGGTATGGGCCTGGTGTCCATCCACAATATCCCTGAGCTGAAGGGCATCTATATGGCGGAGGATGGTACCATCGTCATCCGTCCCGCCACCTCCTTCTCCCATATCACCAATGATCCGCTGATTAAAAAACATCTCAATATGCTGGGGGAGGCGGTAGACCAGGTGGGAGGCCCCCAGGTCCGCAACACTGCCACCATCGGCGGAAATATCTGTAACGGTGCCACCTCCGCGGATTCCGCCTCCACGATGTGCACCCTGAATGCTGTAATCCGGCTGGAAGGGCCGGAGGGAACCAGGGAGGTACCGGTGACGGAGTTTTACACAGGCCCCGGCCGGACAGTGAGGAAGCAAAATGAGGTCTGCACTGCCTTTATGATCCGCAGGGAGGATTACGAGGGCTGGGAAGGCTTCTATATTAAATACGGCAAACGCGCTGCCATGGAGATCGCCACACTGGGCTGCGCCGTCCGGGTAAAGCTGTCCCTGGATAAGAAGGTGATTGAGGACGTGCGCCTGGCATACGGCGTTGCGGCTCCCACGCCCACCCGCTGCTACGAGGCGGAGGACGCGCTGCGTGGGATGGCGGTAGCTGACCCCGCTATCTACGATGTGATTGCAGAGAATGCTTTAAAATCCGTGAATCCCCGCACTTCCTGGAGAGCCAGCAAGGAATTCAGGATTCAGCTCATTGGGGAGCTGGCCCGCAGGGCGCTGAAAAAGTCAGTAATTCTGGCAGGAGGTGAGGCAGATGCTTAATATTATTGAGATGAAAATCAACGGTAAGGACCACCAGGTTCCTGTAGATGAGAGGGAATCCCTTTTGGATACGCTGCGCGGACTGGGCTTCACATCCGTAAAAAAGGGCTGTGAGGTGGGAGAGTGCGGCGCCTGTACGGTGCTTGTGGACGGCGAGGCTGTGGACTCCTGCATTTACCTGGCCATGTGGGCTGCAGGTAAGAGCATCATGACAGTGGAGGGCTTAAAAGGGCCTAACGGGGAGCTGAGTCCCATTCAGAAAGCCTTTATCGAGGAAGCGGCCGTCCAGTGCGGATTCTGTACCCCGGGTCTGATCATGTCCGCAGTGGAGATCGTGGGAACCGGGAAAAAGTATGACCGGGAAGAGCTGAAGAAGCTGATCTCAGGCCATCTCTGCCGGTGTACAGGATATGAGAATATCCTTAACGCCATGGAGCGGATTGTGGAGGAGACATACAAGGTAGTTGGGAAATAGATCGGTTTGGATGGAATTGTGAAGGATTCTGTGATAGAATAAATGCACTTAGTGCAGAATGCGTTCCGGGTGTGTATGATCCCTGAGCGCATGGGAAGGGGAATCCCCGGCAGCAATGCGCTGCCGGGGATTTCTGCGATTCATCTTACGCCCACCGGGCGTCTGCTATTAACCATAGGGCGCACATAAGCGGCCCCAATATGGCCGCAAAGCGGGACGTGCAGATGGCGGGAATAGGATTTTCAAACACGCTCAGGGAGGACAAAACATGAATACTGGAAAAAAGAGACTTTATTATATGCTGGCATTTCTTCTGCTGCTGGCAGTTGAAATATACATCGCCCTGTATGTCCGCGACCGCGTGATCCGCCCCTTTCTGGGGGATATGATCGTGGTCTGGGTGGTGTATTGTTTTGTGCGCGTGTTTATTCCTGAGCGCTTTCCCTGGCTGCCCCTGTATGTGTTCTTGTTCGCAGCCTGCGTGGAAGTCCTCCAATATTTTCATCTGGCCGACCTGCCGGTATTTGGCGGCAGCAGATTCATCCGGATTGTGCTGGGATCAGTGTTTGACTGGATTGATATCGCCTGCTATGGCGCTGGGAGTCTGGCGCTGGCGGGGTGGGAATGGTGGAGCAGGAGAGGGCGCTAGTGCGTGTTTGATAATTCATTTCCGCCATCTGCACGCCCCACTTTGCGGCATATTTGACCCCAATTCGGTCAACGTAGC
>URUZ01000109.1 GCA_900551225.1 uncultured Clostridium sp. | reverse complement strand
CTTTTCTGCAGTGCGCCTGTTTCTGTATCCATTATATAGAAAATATATAAAATAAATCAAGAAAGGTAGAATGATTGAGCAAAATTTACAAATACAACAGCAATTTCATGTAATGATTCGAATACCATTTCCAGATATAATAAAGAAAACGGTAAATAGTTAAAAATAATTTTCCAAAGTAGTTCCGAATTGTACAATTACAACTGATTTACTTCCACATATTAGCAGACATCCGGAGCAGAATGCCGTACACTGAATTCAGAGGAGCGGAGATTCCCTCCCAACTGTATTAATTCAGAAAGGAGCAGTGCGTAAGTGGAAACAGTCAATCAAGTGCTGCCTTTAGCGTGTGAGCTGGGCGAAGGCTGTGTATGGGATCAGGAGAACCAGAGCCTGTATTTTGTGGATATTACCAGTTGTATGGTCTACCGGCTGAGAACTGAGGACAACCATCTGGCCTCCCGGCGTCTGCCTGGACCGGTGGGGTGTGTTGTTCCCGAAGTTTCCGGAGGGATCATTGCAGCGTCAGGTCACAGCCTGTATTACCTGGATAAGGATCTTGAGAGGGAGGAAGTCGGGATCTTACCGCTTGTATTCTCGGACACCCTCCGTTTTAATGATGGGAAATGTGATCCCTGGGGCTGTCTGTGGCTGGGAACCATGGCCGGAGACCAGAGCCGTGAGGAAGCTTACGGGGAGGGAAGCCTCCTTTGCATAAAAGACTTGCAGCTGATCTCAGAGTACAGCGGCTATACAATCCCCAACGGCATGGCCTGGAGCGCTGACCGAGGTACATTTTACCACATAGACACCCGCCTGCAGCGGGTTGACCGGTACGATGTGGAGGGACGGGGGAAGATCTCCGGCAGGCGCACAGCAGTTTCTGTCCCAGAAGAGGACGGATCGCCGGACGGCATGTGTATGGACTGCCAGGGCAATCTCTGGATCGCCATGTGGGGAGCCGGGAAGGCGGCCTGTTACAGCCCCGATACAGGGCAGAAGCTCTGTGAGATCCCGGTGCCTGCCAGAAACGTATCCTGCGTCACATTCGGCGGACCTGATTTAC
This sequence comes from uncultured Clostridium sp., assembly GCA_900551225.1. GTDB lineage: Bacteria > Bacillota > Clostridia > Lachnospirales > Lachnospiraceae > Enterocloster. The sequence continues at coordinate 12,448 of URUZ01000109.1, read as the reverse complement.
AGACATTGTACATTACAACAGCAAAAGATCAGGAAGGGCATGGCGGCGGACTGTACAGCGTCCGCGTTCCGGTAAAAGGCCTTCCGGCATTTGTATACAAACAAGGAAAGTCCCCCTCACAGAGTTGGGCGGAGATGGGCGGAAAGTCCCCCTCACAGCATACAGCGGAGAGAGGCAAAAAAGAGGGGCGGAGGGAATAAAAATGGAAAATAAAACAGCATTGATCACCGGAGGAGCCAAGGGAATCGGACGTCAGATCTCCATCTCCATGGCAAAGGCCGGATACAATATAGCGGTAAATTACCGCAGCGGCGAAGCCGAGGCCAGAACCGTCTGTGAAATCGCGGAATCCTTTGGTGTAAAAGCCCTGGCAGTGTACGCCGACATGGCGGTGATGGAGGATATCCGCAGCATGTACGAGGCAGTATTCAGGGAATTTGGGGCAGTGGACGTGTTGGTGAACAACGCGGGAATCAGCAGCGAGGTGTATTTCCTGGATGCCACGGAGGAGATGTTTGACCATATGACGGCCGTAGACTGGAAGGGGGTCTACTTCTCCAGCCAGATTGCGGCAAAACGGATGATAGAGAAGGAAATCAGGGGCGTGATCATCAATATCGCCTCCAACCAGGTGGACGGCTGCTGGCCCAGAGCCACCATCTATGCCCCCACCAAAGCGGCGGTGGCCAAGTTTACAAAGAACGCGGCAATGGAGCTCTCCTTAAAGGGCATCCGCATGGTGGCAGTGGCCCCCGGCTACACGGATGTGGGCTGGGAACCGGGAGATATCCGGCTGGATGCGGCCGCCCGCCTGCCCATGAAGCGTTTTGCAACCACAGAGGAGATTGCGCAGGCGGTGATTTACCTGGCTTCCGATGCTGCGGATTACATCACAGGCACCATGCTGACCATTGACGGAGGCGCTACCCTTCCCGTGGTGGCGGCCAACGATTTCGTATAGGGGATGAGAGCGATGGAGGATACATATTATAATCAGCTGTTGCGGGGGGATTCAGGCGCCTTGAAGCGGGCCCTGTATAAATCCATGGGATATACGGACAATGCCCTGAAGAAGCCCCTGGTGGCCATTGTGAACACCTATACCAACGCCACGCCGGGCCATTACAATATCGACGGCCTGTGCGCCCAGGTGGAGAAGGGAATTCTGGCGGCCGGCGGAACGGCCATGACCTTTGGCACCATCGCCCCTTGTGACGGAATCGCCGAGGGCCATGACGGAATGCGCTACATTCTCCCGTCCAGAGATCTGATCACCTCCTCCGTGGAGTGCATGGTGAGAGCCCACCGGTTTGACGGCATGGTGCTTCTGGGGTCCTGCGATAAGATCGTGCCCGGACTTTTAATGGCGGCGGCCAGGCTGGATATTCCGGCCATATTTCTCAACAGCGGCCCCATGATGCCCGCTGTGTACAAGAATAAACACTACGACGGCAACATTGTGACCGAGGCCGTGGGCTGGAAGCAGCGGGGAAAAATAAACGAAGAAGAGTTTAAAGAGATAGAGAATCTGGCGGAGCCCTGTGTTGGTTCCTGTGCAATGCTGGGGACAGCCAACACCATGGGCTGCATGGCGGAGGCCATGGGCATGAGCCTGCCGGGGTCGGCGGTGATTCCCGCCGTGTACTCCAAGCGGCTGCTGGCAGCCTACGACACCGGGGAAACGGTGATGGAGCTGATCCGGAGCGGGATCACGGCAAGGCGCATTATCACAGAGGAGTCCATGGAAAATGCCATGGCAGTGCTCATGGGCATCGGCGGTTCCACCAACGGGATCATGCATTTACAGGCCATCTATAAAGAAGCGGGCCTGGGGCAGCTTCCATTGTCCAGGTTCGGACAGATGAGCCGCAGGATTCCCCAGGTCGCCTCCGTATACCCGGCTTCTCCCTACGACATGGTGGACTTCTACGAGGCCGGAGGGGTGCAGGCGGTGATGCAGGAGCTGGAAGGATTTCTCCATAAGAGCTGCCTGAATGTCAATGGGCGCACGGTGGAAGAGAACCTGGCAGCGTCCGGGAAAACTACGCGCAGGGAGGTGATCCGCACTGCGGCGGAACCCTTCAGCCAGGAGGGCGGCGTAGCGGTGCTCACCGGCAACATGGCTCCCATGGGCGCCGTGGTGAAGCCGGCGGCCATCCCGGAACACCTGCTGTCCTTCAGCGGCAGGGCCAGGGTGTACCACAGCGAGCAGGAGGCCTGCAGGGCCATCCTGGCGGGGGAGATTCCCCGGGGCACCATGATTGTGCTGCGCTATGAGGGGCCAAAAGGCGGACCGGGTATGCCGGAGATGTACCGCCCTATGAAATGCCTGGAGGGCATGAACCTGTCCGACAGCTGCGCGGTAGTTACGGACGGAAGATTTTCCGGGTCCAACCGGGGCTGTTTTGTGGGACACATTTCCCCGGAAGCCTATGAGGGAGGCGTGCTGGCCCTGGTGGAGGATGGGGACGAGATCGCAATCGATGTTCCGGCCGGAAGCCTGAATCTGCTGGTGGATGATGAGACCCTTGCAGAGCGGCGGAGGAACTGGGTGAGGCCTGAGAAGGAAGTGGCCCCCGGTTACCTGAATACCTACAGAAAGATCAGTAAATCAGCAGCAGAAGGCGCTGTTGTAGAATAGGAGAATCCATGTTTACCTGGGAAAATGACAATCAGCTGTTTGCTATGATGCGGAAGGAACTTTACTCCGCGGTAATCGGCGACATTTTGGATAAAATGCATTATCTGCACCAGTTTCTTCCGGCCAGAGTCCAGCCCATCAGAGAACACATGGTGGTGGCAGGCAGGGCCATGACAGTGCTGGAGGCGGACGCTTTTGAGGAGCTGTCCGACGGGCACAACCCCATTATGAAGAAGAATTTTGGCCTGATGCTGGAAGCCCTGGATGATTTAAAGGAGAACGAGGTCTATATCTGTACCGGTTCCTCCCCCACATATGCGCTGGTGGGCGAGCTGATGTGCACCAGGATGCAGATCCTAGGGGCGGCCGGAGCAGTGGTCAATGGGTTCCACAGAGACACCTTGGGTATTATCGATCTGGATTTCCCTTGCTTCTCCTACGGCCGCTACGCCCAGGACCAGGGACCCAGGGGCAAGGTGATCGACTACCGCGTGCCAATTGAGATCGAGGGGGTCAGGGTAAATCCCGGGGACATCGTGTTCGGTGACCTGGACGGAGTTGTGGTGATCCCCAGGGAAATTGAGAAGGAAGTGATTGAGAGGTCATATGAGAAGGCCACCGGCGAGAAGATGGTGGCTGAGGCAATCCGCGGGGGAATGGGGGCAAAGGAGTCCTTTGAACGTCACGGAATCATGTAGGGGATGACAGAATGAATAAATTGGAGGATTCCATACTGAGGCTTATGTCGGCCGGCGGTTACAATGTGATGATGCAGAATGCCGGAATATTCCGGTTTCCGTCCAGCTACCGGTTTGAGACCCACAGCCATGCGGCCTATGAGATTATCTATGTGAATACAGGGTTTGGCATCATGGGAATCGGCGAGGACTATGTGCCTTTTAAGCCGGGCAACTGCCTCATTGTCAATCCTTATGTTCCCCACTGCTTCCTGGTGGACTCCCAAAAGACCTGCAAGATCACACAGGTGGAGATGGTGGTGTTCTCCCAGCAGGGAGCCTGCCAGGGGATCTCATTGCTGGAGAACAGGACGCCTTATTATAAATTCAGCAACTGCGAGCCGGTGATCCGGCTTCTGGAAAATGTCTGCTGCTGCCACCGCACCAGGCGGGAGGACAGCTATTCCAAGTCACAGCTGGATTTTGCAATGGCCCAGATGTATGCGGGGCTGTCCTATTACATCGATGGGCAGAAGGAGGAGGCAGGTCCTGCCGGCAGCGACCGGGTGGGCCGCCTGGTCAGGCATATCAATGAGAATCTGGAGAGCGAGCTGAACATAGAGGATCTGTCCCGGCAGTACAGCATAAGTTCCAGGTACGTGCGGAAATATTTCCTGCAGCAGATGGGAATGAACTGCACGGAATATATCACCATACTTCGGATTGGAAAGGCCAAGGAACTGCTGTGTGAGCCTTCCAATACCATTACCGATGTGGCGCTGATGACCGGGTTCAACAGCTCCCAGTATTTCTGCCGGATCTTTAAACAGCGGGTGGGAATGACGCCGGTGGAGTACCGGAGAATGTGGCGCGACAGCGATATGCAGGCGGTGAATGAATAGACAACGCAAGGAGGGAGCATCCATGGGAGATGTACTGGAGTTTAAAAACATTTCTAAATATTTTCCGGGAGTCAAGGCGCTGGATAAAATCTGTTTTAAGGCCTACAGCGGAGAGGTGCTGGCGTTTCTCGGAGAGAACGGCGCAGGCAAGTCCACACTGTTAAAGGTGTTAAACGGGGACTATCAGCCCGATGAGGGAGAGTATCTGTTAAACGGGGTGAAGAAGCATTTCAGGACGCCCCACGAGGCCATTGAGGAGGGCATCAGCATCATTTATCAGGAGCGTCAGATCCTGCTGGAGCTGACAGTGGCTGAGAACATTTATCTGGGCCGGATGCCGGTGAACAAATTCGGGGTCATCAGCACCAGGAAAGCCAATGAGATGGCGGGGAAGATCATTGAAGACTTTGGCCTGCCCATTGAACCGGACGCCAAGGTGAAGGACTTAAGCATCGCCTACCAGCAGATGGTGGAGATCATGAAGGCCTACAGCAGGGAGAACTTAAAGGTGATCTGCTTTGACGAGCCCACGGCCAGTTTAAGCGATTCCGAGATTGAGAGCCTGTTCTCCATCATTGACAAGCTTAAAAAGGAAGGGAAGATTATCATCTATGTGTCCCACCGCATGAACGAGATCCAGCAGATCACAGACAAGGTGGCCATCTTCAAGGACGGACGCTATGTGGACACAGTGGTTACGGGCGAGGTGCCGGAGAGCCAGATGATCAAGATGATGGTAGGCCGGGACCTGGGCGACATCTACAAGACCCTGGACCGGGACAAACAGATCGGTGATGTGCTTCTGGAAGTGAAAAATGTCTCCTCAGATTATGTAAAACCAACCTCCTTCACACTGAGAAGAGGCGAGGTGCTGGGATTCTCCGGCCTGGTAGGTGCCGGGCGGACGGAGGTCATGCGGGCCATCATCGGCGCGGACAAGATGAAGTCCGGCGAGGTGTGGCTGGAGGGGAAGAGGATTGTGAACCGCTCTCCCAAGGAAGCCATGGATAACGGCATTGTGCTGGTGCCCGAGGACCGGAAGATGCAGGGAATCCTGGCCAACCTAAGCGTCAAGGACAATATCAACATCTCCATGCTGGATGTCAACTCCAATAAACTGGGAGTGGTGGACACCAAAAAGGAGGAGGTGCTGGCGAGGAAGGGCATCGAGGATTTCCGCATCAAGACCCCGTCCCCGGACAAGAAGATTGTGGAGCTTTCAGGAGGAAACCAGCAGAAATGCATTGTGGCCCGGTGGATAACCACCAACCCCAGGGTGCTGATCCTGGACGAGCCCACCAAGGGCATCGATGTGGGCGCCAAATCCGAGTTTTACAATATGATCTGCCAGTTTGCCAAACAGGGGCTGGGGGTGATCCTTATCTCCTCGGAGCTGCCGGAGGTAATCGGCCTTTCGGACAGGATCATTGTCATGAAATCCCTTAAAATTGCGGGAGAGGTGTCCAGAGATGAGGCAACGGAAAGCAAGCTTCTCAGTCTTGGAATGATAGGAGAGAGTGAATCATGAAAAATATGAAAAAATTAATCGGCGGAGATAAACTGGTGCTCATGGGAGCAATTCTGGCTGTATTTATCCTGTTCGGATCACTGAACGCCAACTTCCTCTCCATGACCAATATCATCAACCTGCTGGTGGCGGCTTCCCTGGTGGGCCTGGTAGCCATCGGACATACATACCTGATCATTGCAGGACAGAACGACTTATCGCCCGGTTCCCTGGCAGCCCTGTCCGGCGTAATCGCGGCCCTGCTGGTGAGCTGGGGCGTGCCCTTCCTCGCAGCAGTGCTGGTGACCCTGGCTGTGGCGGCCCTGGTGGGCGTGTTCAATGCCTGGATGGTCAACAAGATCAAGCTGGAGGCATTTATCGCAACATTGGTTACCCAGTCCATTATCCGGGGCTTTGCCTACATTATCTGCAACGGCAAGCCGGTGGCTGTCAGCAACAAGACATTTATCACTCTGGGCAAGGCCCGCGTATTCAATATTCCGGTATCCGTATGGATCATGATTATCGCCATAGTGATCTTCGGCTTTATCCTGGCCAAGACAAAATTCGGGCGCAGCATTTACGCCATCGGCGGCAACAAGGATGCAGCCCGCCTGGCAGGCTTAAATCCTGAGAGGATTGTCACTGTCTCCTACATTATGATGGGCGTGCTCTGCGGCATCGGCGGCGTGGTATTCGCGGCCCGCATGAACTCCGGGCAGCCTGCGGCCTGTGTGAACCTGGAGTTTGACGCCATCACGGCGGTAATTCTGGGCGGCGTGTCCTTCGCAGGCGGCGTTGGGACCATGGGCGGAACAGTGCTTGGAATCATCCTGATCCAGGCCTTCAACATGGGATTAACCATGGTAAACGTACCATCCTTCTGGCAGTATGTGGCCCGAGGCGGCCTGCTGCTGTTCGCCCTGACCTCCGACTATATCAGAAAGAGAAACCGTGACAGGAGCCTGCTGGCGGCAAGTATGAAGAACTCATAAACAATTGTAACCGGACAATCCACACAGATCCGACCGTGTGTTTTGCAAATATGATCAAAAGGAAAAGGAGAAGAGAACATGAAAAAAACATTATCTGTACTGATGGCACTGGCCATGGCAGCATCCCTTGCAGGATGCGGAGGAAGCAAGACGGCAGAGACAGCGGCAGCGCCCGCAGCCGACACCACAGCAGCGGCAACTGAGGCGGCCGGCACTGAGGCGGCAGCACCCGCAGCCGACACCACAGCAGCTGCAGCCGATGGGAAGCTGGTTGTGTACGGCATCTACAAAGCAGGCGACCAGACCTGGTTTATCGATGAGGGCGCCGCGGCTCAGAAGGCAGTTGAGGCAGCTGGCGGAGAGTTTATCTTCGTGGACGCCAAGATGAGCCCTGAGGAGTATTTAAAAGCAATTGACAATGCCATCGCCAACAAGGCCTCCGGCGTTGTAACCTGTATCCCTGACCAGACCATGTCACAGGCTGCGGTGGATAAGCTGAAAGAAGCCAACATCCCCGTAGTGGCAGCTGATGACGCACTGCAGGATGCAAGCGGCGCCAAGCTGGCTCCCTGGGTGGGAATCAATGCTTACGTAATCGGTGAGGCCAACGGCGAGTGGCTGGCCAACTATGCAAAGGACAACAACCTGGTAGCTGACCCTGAGGTTGGACTGCTGATCATGACCATGGACACTGTATCCAGCTGCGTACCACGTGCAGAGGGAGAGTATGACAAGTTCACCGAGCTGTGCCCTGACTTTGATACCAGCAAGATCTACAAGGCTGACTACGACGGAACCACAGACAAGGGCAACACCGCCGCAACCGCTGTGATCACCGCTCATCCCGAGATCAAGAAATGGCTGGTAACAGGAGCCAACGAAGAGGGCTGCGTGGGCGCGGCACGTGCTCTGGAGAGCGCAGGCCTGGATGCAGACGCATGTGTGGTAGGACTTGGCGCATACATGGCTAAGGACGAGTTCAAGAAGGAAGGCGGTTCCTGCATGAAGGCATCCGCATACTTCTCCGCAGACGCAGTGGGCGCAGGTTCTGTAAACGTTCTGTTAGACCTGATCGCAGGCAAGGAAGTTCCTCAGGAGACAGCTGTTGACGCGATTGTAGTTACACCTGAGACCTATAAGGAAGTAATGGGAGCTGCCGCTGAGTAAAGCACATTGTAATATAAAAGGGCGCCCTTGCCAGCACTGGAGGGCGCCCCTTTTAAGCAGTAATATCATTCCCCGGACGCTGCCCGGTATTCGCTGGGGGTGGAATTGGTCCATTTCTTAAAGGTGGTGCAGAAGCTGCTCTCATTGCCAAAGCCGGTGTTAAAGCAGATCTCCTTGATGGAGGCGGTGGTGTTCTTTAAGAAGAACTTGGCTGCGTTTATGCGGATGGCAATCAGATATTCGTGGGGGGTAAAGCCGGTCTCTTTTTTGAAAAGCCGGGTGAAATAATAGGGGCTTAAGGAGGCTCTGGAGGCCAGCTGATCCAGGGTCAGCGGCTCTGTCATATGTTCGCTCATGTAGGCAGTGGTCTCCTCGATGACATCAGACTGTACGGTGCTGCCGGAGTGGCTCTCCTGGGACACCAAAAGCTCGGTCAGCACATTGGTGATATATTGGGATACCAGGGCTTCCTTGATGGAGGCGCCGTCCCTGAACAGCTGGCAGATCTTGTTCAGATATTTCTCAAATTTATAGTTGTCCCGCAGGGTGATCAGGGGGCTGCTGCCTCCGGTGATCATCTGGAAATACTCCCTGGCGGCGGGACCGTCAAAATGAAGCCACTGGGCCTCCCAGCCCACTGCAGTGTAGTAGGAGTGGGGTTTGTAGCAGTCCAGAACCACTATCTGGTTCTCCGCCGCATTCCAGGTCTGGGTCCCGATCTGAACCGTGCAGGAGCCCTTCTTCATGTACATAATCAGGAAGCTGTCATAAGAAGACCGCTTCAGGCAGTATCCCGGGGCATATGAGAAATACCCGGTGCACACAGGATAAAAAAAGGTCTTTACGGCCTGGGTGCTGGGGGTGTAGAGATAATAATCAGAGTTTGGTAAAACGCCTGCTTCGATGGATCTCAACGGTGAACCTCCTTCATAGAAACATGGTTATTGTTAAGATTATTATAGGATTTTTTTACTGAAAGGTCAACCGGAAAAGAGAGCAATTTTTATAAACTCATAGGCAAGTAAAACTAATGAAATATGAAAGAAATCAATATATATTAGGAATTGTAGATATAGATAAAAAGAGAACATTTTTATAAATAACGAGATAGGAGGAGCGAACATGGAGGGTGTGAAAATCTGGGAAGAGCAGGTGGTGATTCCCACCTATGAGACCGGGGTACCGGACAAGAATCCCATATTCCTGGACAAGAGGGTGTATCAGGGAAGCACAGGTAAGATCTATCCATACCCAACTGTGGAGAAGATCAGCGATGAAAAGACGGACAAGGCATACCAGGCGGTATTTCTGGAAAATGAATACCTTCAGGTGATGATCCTGCCCCAGCTGGGAGGGCGCATCCAGAGAGCCTTAGACAAAACCAATAACTATGATTTCGTATATTACAACCACGTGATCAAACCGGCCCTGGTGGGACTCACCGGACCCTGGATCTCCGGCGGCATTGAGTTCAACTGGCCCCAGCATCACCGCCCTACCACCTACATGCCCGTGGATTACCAGCTGCGGGAACATGAGGACGGCAGCTGCACACTGATGATCAATGATGTGGACCAGATGTACGGCACCAAGGGCATCGCCATGTTTACCCTGTATCCGGGGAAGGCCTATATTGAGATCAGTGGACAGCTCTACAACCGCACGCCCATGGACCAGACCTTCCTGTGGTGGGCCAACCCCGCGGTTCCGGTCAATGAATATACCCAGTCCATCTTCCCGCCGGATGTGCACGCGGTGATGGATCACGGCAAGCGGGACGTATCGCGTTTCCCCACTGCCACGGGCGTGTATTATAAGCATGATTACAGTGAGGGCGTGGACATTTCCCGTTACAAGAACATTCCGGTGCCCACCTCCTATATGGCGGAGAAATCCAAATATGATTTTGTGGGCGGCTACGATTACCGGGAGAAGGCCGGAATTCTCCATGTGGCGGACCATCACATTTCCCCGGGGAAGAAGCAGTGGACCTGGGGGTGCGGCGACTTCGGCAAGGCTTGGGACAGGAATTTAACCGATGAGGACGGTCCTTATATTGAGCTGATGACCGGGGTATACACGGATAACCAGCCGGATTTTACATGGCTGAAGCCTTTTGAGGAAAAGACCTTTAAACAGTATTTTATGCCCTACAAGGCGGTGGGACAGGTGAAGAACGCCACCATCCACGGGGCGTTGAATATGGAAATGCAGGAGTCCGGCGTATATCTCTGCGCCTACGGCACATCCCGGTATGAGGGGGCCGCGGTGCGCCTTTATTATGACGGGGCGCTGATCCATGAGGAGGAAGTCCTGCTGTCCCCGGTGGACATCTATGAGAATACAATTGCAGTGGGACAGAAGATCTGTGATGAGACCAGGCTGAAAGCGGAGATAGTGTGGCAGGGGCGCACGCTGGTGGCATACCAGCCGGAGAAGCAGGAGAGCCAGAAGGTTCCGGAGCCTGCCAAGGCGGCCAGGGAGCCAAAGGAGCTGATGTCCAATGAGGAACTGTACCTCACGGGACTGCACATTGAACAGTACCGCCACGCCACCTATCTGCCGGACCCCTATTATCTGGAAGGGCTGAAGCGTGATGAGGGGGACATGCGGATCAATAATGCATATGGGCTGCTGCTGCTGCGCAGAGGGTATTTTAAGGAGGCAGAGGGGCATTTTAGGAAGGCGGTGGAGCGGGCTGTCTGGAAGAACCCCAACCCCCACAACAGTGAGCCTTATTATAATCTGGGCCTTTGCCTGTGGTATCAGAGGCGGTTTGACGAGGCGTATGACGCGTTCTTTAAGGCCACCTGGACCAACGAACAGCAGGAGATGTCCTTCTATTATCTGGCGGCCATCCAATGCATGAGAGGAGAATACCATCAGGCCCTGGAGCTGGCAGAAAAAGGCCTGGTTAAAAATACCCACAATGTGAAGGCCAGGGGAATGAAAGCATATATCCTGCGAAAGCTGGGCAGAAGCGGGGAGGCGGCAGCTTGGATCAGGGAAAATCTGCAGGTAGATGGGTTTGACTATGTGTCCATGTATGAGCGCTCGCTGGCCGGCGGGGAAGAGGGCCGCGGCGCGCAGCTGGAAGCGATGAACAGGCTGATGCGGGGCTTTGCAGGGAATTACCTGCAGGCGGCCAGGGACTATGGGGAGTTCGGGGCGTATGAGGAGGCTGTGGATATGCTGGAGCTGTGCCCGGAGAAGAATCCTTTGGTGTATTACTATAAGGCGTATTACGTGGCTGCTGCGATCGCTGAGAAGGGCTGTGCGGCAGACGCAGGCGGTACGTACCCGGCGCAGAATAACCGTCAGAATAACCGTCATGTGGCAGAGCTTCTGGCCCAGGCGGAGCAGGCCTGCCCGGATTACTGCTTCCCCAACAAACTGGAAGATCTTCAGGTGCTGGAATATGCGGTCGGCGCCAATCCCCAGGGAGCCATGGCCTGTTATTACCTGGGCTGCCTGTATTATGATAAACTGCAGTATGAGCGGGCCACAGCGCTCTGGGAGAAATCCGTCTCCCTGGACGGCAGCTACCCCGCCGCGCTGCGTAACCTCTCCCTGTCCTACTACAACAAGATGGGGCGGAAGGATGAAGCCAGAGCTGTGATGGAGAAGGCATTTGCCCTGAATCCGGCGGATGCGCGGATCTTCCTGGAGCTGGACCAGCTGTACAAGAAGCTGGGGGTCAGCGCCCGGGAACGGCTGGACAATTATGAGGCAAACAGAGAGACATTTATGCAGAGGGACGATGCGGTGATCGAGTATATCACCCTTCACAACCAGCTGGGCAGATATAAAGAGGCATATGACCTGACCATGAGCCGGAAGTTCCACCCGTGGGAGGGCGGAGAGGGCAAGATCACTACCCAGTATACAGTGTCCCTGGTGGAGCTGGCCGGGGAAGCGGTCCGCGCAAAATGCTGGCAGCAGGCAGGTGAGCTTCTGAGAAAAGCGTTGGTTTACCCTGAGAATCTGGGCGAAGGCAAGCTGGAAGGCACCAAGGACAACCACATTTATTACTATCTGGGCTGTGTGGAGGAGGCATTGGGAAATGATGTCCAGGCCAGGACGTATTTTGAGCAGGCGTCTGTGGGACCGGATGAGCCGGCCGGAATGATGTACTACTATGACCAGCCCGCGGATATGATTCTATTCCAGGGACTGGCTAAGCTGAAGCTGGGGCGCACAGGCGAGGCCAAAGCCAGATTTTACAGGCTCATTGATTACGGAGAGCAGCACATGAACGACGATGTGCGCATCGAATATTTTGCAGTGTCCCTGCCGGACTTCCTGATCTTTGAGGATGATCTGAATGTGAGGAACAAGGCCCACTGCTGCTACCTGCTCGGACTTGGGAATCTGGGACTGGGAAATGGGGAGCAGGCGGAACTGTTCCTGAAGAAGGCGCTGGAGTATGACGGGAACCATTTGAATGCCGTGCGGTATCTAAAAGGGATCTGATCTTGGACAATAAAAGGGGAGATGGGGATTTAGGGGTGGAAGGGTACGCGGGCGGAGCTGGATGCATCCGTCCGTGAGAGCCAGGG
>URUZ01000108.1 GCA_900551225.1 uncultured Clostridium sp. | reverse complement strand
CCCCGCCTCTGGCCCAGAAGGGGCCTTCGCTGTGTATTCCGTAGATTTTAGCGCCGGTATATTCCTGATCCATAACCCGTGCAACAGCCTCAAAGGCCTCCTCCTTGGCAGTGGGCAGTATGCCTGTGACGCCCACAGTGGCCAGGGCCTTCACATAGCCCAGGATATCCCGGTCCTCACAGGGATCTGTCATGGACCAGCCGCCGAATCCGTGGTTGTGAATGTCGATAATTCCGGGATAAATGCTCAGCTCCCCTGCATCCTGGAATTCACCGTCGTAATTCTGGGAAATATTGGAAATGCGGCCGTCATCTATGGTAATATATCCATCAACCATTCCCTGCTCTGTTAAAATATTTTTTGACTTCCATGTAATTTTACTCATATTTAAATACTCCCTTAATGTTCCCCTTAAGCGGGCTTGCCTAAAAGATACCGAAAAATGCCAGGACAATGGAGATTACAAGGATACCGAATACCAGCGTAATGGGCTTGTAACCTTTCTTGATCAGTTTCACCATTCCGAATACCAGGAGAATGGAAAGGATTCCGGGCATGACGGAGTTGACAATATCCAGAACCACCACAGATGTCTGGCCCACATTGATGGTCCAGGCCAGCTTCACGTTGACGGAGGAAGCCACCATCGCGCCCACCATGGTGATACCCATGACGCCCGCGGCCTTGGTCAGCGCATCCATCAGACCTGACTCGAACACTGAATCAATAAATGAGGTGCCGTAGTGATAGCCCATGCGCATAAGATAGAAACGGGCGGCCACCTGGGACATGCCGTAGATCAGCACAAAGAGGATGACGCCCAGGAAATTGGCCTGGGCGCACAGCCCAATGGCAATACCTGCCGCAATAACCCTCAGGCAGTTGAAGAAAAATGCGTCGCCAATGCCTGCTGTGGGACCCATAAGGGCTACTTTAATATTCTCAATAATCTCGTCATCCACTCCGCCGGTGGTCTTCTTCTGTTTCTCCAATGCGTAGGTGATGCCTGCAATCAGTGAGAAAAATACGGCGTGTGTGTTGAAGAAACCATTGTGGCGCTGCAGCGCTTCATTGCGCTCCTTTTTATCCTCGTAAAGCTCCTCCAGAGCCGGCTCCATGGTCAGGGCAAATGCATTTCCCTCCATCTTTACCATGTTGAAGCCGGAGAATACCAGACCGGAGTTCCAGAACATTTTCCACAGGGTTTTCTTCTCCTGTGCACTGTATGTTGTCTTTGCCATCAGAATAAATCCTCCTCTCCGGCGGACTGGACCGCACCCTGTTCAATAGAACGCCTTAAGTCATTAAACTTCTTCTCTGTGCAGAAATACATGAATGCGATCACACCTGCGATAATGGCAATGGCCACGGTGGGAAGCTGAAGGTACTTCTGAAGCACGTATCCGATGAAGAAGAACCAGCCGATTTCTTTATTCCAGATCATGGAGATCAGGATGGCGAAGCCGATACCGGTCATCATGGAGCTGGCTGCGGACAGGCCGGCCATGATAAAGGGAGGCATGTTGTTCATCACCTGTTCCAGGCCGGTGACACCGAAGGCGATGGCCGCGAACATGATGATAGCTTGGGGCAGACGGTCCAGGAACAGGCCGCAGGCGATGACCTGGGCGCGGAAGGATCTCACCTTGCCGCTTCCGGCCAGACGCTCCCAGTAGGGCGCCAGAGCCGCCAGGACGGGCTTCCACATCTCATTGGCAGATCCCATCAGGGTTCCGATGGGCATGGCCAGGGCCAGTCCGGTCTCCACATTTGCTCCGGTGAGAATGGTGTAGGCCACGGCAATGATGCTGCTGGCACAGGGATCTGCCGGGATGGAGCCGCCGATGGCTGAGATTCCCATGAAGATGGCCTCCAGCGAGGCAGCCATGATCATACCCGTGGGCATGTCTCCCAGCAGCAGGCCGGTCAGTGTAGCGGTTACAATGGGACGCTGGAACGTCTGCCATGACATCAGCCGGTCAATACCCTGGACAATCAGCCACACAAGCGCACACAGCAAAGCACTTTGTATCATATTAGTTCCCCCTTCTTTTCTCCCCTGTGATACAGGGCGTGTTTGGTTGTATGCGGTGAATTCTGTGATTCACCGTTATGCTTTTATTATAGTGCAATGAAGGGAGAGTTCCATTCAATTATATGCATTATGTGAGTATGAGGATTGATAATTGCCCTTCTTATAGTGCATTTTTTTTGCATTTTCTAAAAAAAGGTGGCTGTTGGATTTGGGGCGGAAAAAATGCACAATTATAGGGTTAAGAATTACATAGCTGCCACGCGGCGTTAAGCAGCTGCTGGACATTGGAGTAAAGATCAGCTGCGGCAGCCTGGCGTCCTTGCATCGCATTATCCGAAGAATCCTCACACAGATAGCCTCCGGTCAGATATGCTTTGCTTATAATAAAGGTTAGGTTAAGTGCACTAAGATCTAAACTGGTAAAAGGTTTTTTCTCCTGCTCATCCGCAAGGTGAGAGGAAAGCTGAATAAAACTCTTAGACAGACTCTCCCAGTAGCTGTCTTCAGGCAGTTCTGTGTTCATACTCATATTGGGAGAAAATGTTGCCAGCTCTTCATTCAGTTTTTTTGGCAGCTTTTCGAAATAGCGTTTTAATTCTCCGCCCTCGACACGGATTCGTCTATGCTGGGGATAAAAGGATTTGCGGGTACGCGTAGTGTAGGCTTGATTAATAGATCCATACATTGTCAGCGCCCTTCTAGTAAGCAGATCAAGTGAGTCCGGGCTGGTTTGTTTCAATGTGTCCAGGCCGGCTTGGATAATTTTTTTGTTTTCGCGGGAAATTAAAACGTCTGTTGTATTGGTTATGTTACAGCACATAATATCGAGTAATTTGGTCATCGGGTGAGGTTTGGATATATTGAATTCTGCAATGATACCACGCATACACTCTTTGGCTTTAGCACCGATTCCATCGGCGAATTCCAGGCCATTAAAGATACATTTGTTTTGAAAAGCAGCCATCCACGGGCCGCTCTGTATCACTGCAAGCATTTGTGGAACTGGACTTTCTTTGATTTGTGCAAGCTGCGAAACTATTGTGTTTAAGAATACTTCCTGGAATTTTTGGCTCAACAGTCTGGCACGCTCAGCCTGAATCTGGTTATTGTGGGTTAAGATCAGCCAGACCAGAATTCTGGAATAACTGGGATATTTAAGAGCTGCCTCAACATTAATCTGTACAGAATGCAGCATCGCATCAGTAATGGGATCGGCCTCAGAAGCTGCAACTCCTGCGTAGGTGTCATACTGTTCGTCAAGCACGCCAGTCTGTTCCACAGCATTTACATCCAGAATGTAGGAGGCTCCCAACAGATCAAAATGCTGCAGTTTTTTAGCCATTTTGGATTTTGCCTTACCGGTTCCTTCACCTTTTCCGGACCCTCTTCCAGCCACCCCTGTTTCTGAAAAGGGACCATATGCATATGCATCATTGTAAGCTTTAATTAATTCAGTAAGTATTTTCCGCCAGACATAAGAGTTATACTGGCCGGACATCTGGGTACCAGCTTCCTGAGCGAGATTTAGATATTCATTACATTTATCACGGCGGTCGGCGGTGTAATCAGAGCCTGCCAAAGCGACGTCCTTCCGCAATTCATCCATCAGGTTTGAGTAGAGGTCCAACGCATCGCTGACGGGACGTTCCTTTAATATTTCCTTCTGATATTTCTTGACAAAGGTATCTGCAATTGTGTGGTTTCCCTGTCCTTTCAGACCGGTTTCCGACCGGCCCTGCAATTTCATGGAATCAATTGCTATTCCGTCGGAAGGATACAGATTTTCCGCTGTTTGTAACGGTATCAGTGACACACTGGCCTCCAGCTTCCTCTGGATCACACCCTGGCTGTCCTGGAGCTGCCCAAGCATGGCTTGGTTTCCAAGCATATGCGGCATCATAGGCGTATGCGGCAGATTCTGATTTTGCCCACTTTCATATCCAAGTTCCGGCCATTTCTTCCTATAAACCATTTGTTCCATAAACACTCTCCTTTACTTTACATTTATTTACATGTTTTTCAGTATGATGTTGGTCAGGATGTTCATAATCGTGCTGGAATCGGCTGTTTTCCCAATGTCCTCAAATTGGCCGGCCAGATACCGGACCGCGTGCTCCATGTATCGAAGGGTGGCAGGTGTATTCTGGAAATCCACGGAGACGAATAAGATTGCCTTTACACTGCCTTCCCGGAACAATACGCTTTTTTTCGGAATATACAATTCAAAGATCTGCTGCCCGGTGTAGGATGCGGGAATAAAAATAGCCATCATTTTATTGTGTATGCGGGCGTGGCCTTCCTGGGCCAGCAGCCGGGCCAGCTCCTCCTTTGCAGTCAGATCCCTGCCCCACTGGTAGGCGATCAGCTGCAGGATGCTCTCAGCGCTGCTGCCTGCAAAGTCTCGGTGGACCCGCACCACATCAAACCGGCATAGCTGCTCCGCCTCCTTTACGTTATATCCCGTCAGCACAACCTGTTCCCGTATGCGGCTGTAATCCTCCGGTGTGGGGATCTGGTTCACTTCAATATATGGCCAGGAGTAGCGGTATGCGTAAGGGCGGAAGCTTCCGATCAGGCAGTCGTAATCCCCGGCGGGGTATTTGCGGGCTTCATACAGTTCACTGATCTCTATCTTATTAATCCACCACTCCCCCAGCCTGCGCCGGATTGCCTCTGCGATGACATGGGCGCTGTCCTTTCCGTTCCGCGCGCAGATTAGGACCCGTCTCGGGGTATAGGAATAGCCGATGGAATCAATTGTCCCATATATCCGCACAGCCAAAAGCTGTATACTGTATTCGTTAATCTTCTTAGCACAGGCCTGATAGAGCAGTTCTGCCAGGCTGTCGGCCAGTGACATGGACAAAAGGGAGGTTTTGATGGCGTTTTCGGAGATGGAGTTGCCTACCAGACGGCACTGGCTGTATCCAAAATGCATCTGGATCAGAATGCGCAGCAGCCCCGGAACCAGTTTCTCCGGAAATGCGGAATCAATCCTGGTAAAGTCCAGGCCCCACCGTGCGCCCAGCTCTTTGGTGAGCACCTGGGAAAGCCTCACTGCCTCCGGGTAGAATGCAGGGAAGCGCTGGGGAAGCCCCGGCACCTCCTCCCAGTCCCCCCAGAGCAGCAGCAGGAGGGCAATACCAATCACTTCTCCCTCATCTGCCTGAAACTCCGGAAATGTCTCCAGAACCGCCGCAAGCTTCCTGGCCAGGGTATATTCCCGGTATCTGCAGATCTCCACAGCGTATTTCTCACAGGGGCCGCCGGGCTGGCCCAGTCTGAACCCGGCCTGGACCCGGTTGCGCATCAGCAGAAGGTAGTCCACCAAACGGTTTACATAAATATCAAACACTTCATTGTCCGAGGCCCTTAGCGCCTCCAGGGTGGCCCGGCGGATCAGATCCTTGTCCCCGCGGTCTGCAAATGCCTGCTCATATTCATTGTCACGGAAGGTGACCACCCGCTTGCGGAAATGGTTCTCATACAGTTCCAGAATGCACAGGCGCTGGCTGAATTCATCTCCTGCCAGCTGCAGCCCATGGCCCGGGCGGGACAGCAGGGACAGGTTGAAGGAGCCCAGGAAGTCCCTGACGCCGGGCATTTCCTTTTTCATGGCGCTGGCTGATATGTAGAGCCTATCGGCCAGGTTCTCCAGGCGGAAGTATCCTTCCTCATCTGTCCCCTCAAACCGCATAATGGCCCTGGCGATGTGGTAGACCTGGTTCTCTTTGTGCCCCTTGTCAATGTTGCTGAACAGGATCTCCACCCGCTCCCTGGACTGCTGAAAACATGCCTGATCCTGGATTTTCAGGCAGTAGCCCTTGCCCCGTACGGATTCCAGGGTGCAGCCGCATTTCTGGATAAAGGCTTTCAGCTGCTCCACTTCCCCTTTCACCGTGCGTTCGCTGACTGAAAGCAGATGGGCCAGTTCATTTGCCTTGATATAGCCGTCCGTCTTTGTCAGTAGATAGAACATTTTCAGTATCCGTTTTTCTTCAGCTGCCATTTTGCCTGCTTCCTTCCTATATATGTGTTGTTTAATTTACATTATCCCATAAACTGATCAGATTATCTACCGGATTCAGGACAGGCAGTGTGAAATCCTTGCATCTGCGCCCTGGGGGGTGTATGATAAACCTATCTAAGTTTTCAAATGTGCGGTTCGCACATCCGGTAATTCGCCGGAGATTTCCCATCAAACCTTAACAAAGAGGCGGCAGTGTGTTAAAATGGAAGGAGAAGTTATTATGGCGCAAAAGAGGCGGAAGAGACTAGCAGAGCTGAACCTGCTGGACAGGTTCCTATTCAATGAAGTAATGGAAGATCCCGGCACTTACCGGGATGTGCTGGAGATGATCTTCGGCAGGGAGATTTTATTAAAAGAGACGGTGCAGAGTGAGAAGGAGATCCGCACCCTTCCCACGTTCCGGGGAATCCGGCTGGATGTGTGGGGGCAGGACGAAGAGGGGAATATTTACAATTCTGAGATGCAGTCTGTGAATACGAAGAATCTGCCCAGGCGAAGCCGTTATTATCAGTCGGTGCTGGATGCAGGGCTGTTGGAGCCGGGAACCGTTGATTTTAACCGGCTGAGGGACGTGCATTTGATTATGATAGCGCCCTTTGATCTGTTTGGGTTGAAGCGCAGTGTTTATACATTTCAAATGCGGTGCTGCGAAGATCCGGCATTGTGCCTGCAGGACGGTGCGGTGCGTATGTTCTTATATACAAGAGGGGAAGATCAGGATAATGTGACAAAGGAGCTGCGTGATTTTCTGCGTTATGTGGAACATACTGATGAGGAGACGGCCCGCTGTTTCCAGAGTCCCAGGCTGAAGCGGTTGCATGAGCGGGTGAAGGCGGTAAAGAGCAATGAAGGAATTGAGGTGAAGTATATGCAGTTGTGGGAAGAGAAGGTTATGGAGCGGCTAGAGGGAAGAAGCGAAGGCATGAGCAAAGGCATAAGCGAAGGCATAACCAGAGGCGAGGAAAGAGTCAGCAGGCTGAACCTTCTGCTGATTGGTCAGAAGCGGTATGACGATCTGGAGAAGGCTTCCAGGGACAGGGAGTACCGTGAGCAGCTGTTTAAAACATTTGGATTATAAGCTTGTTGAGACGCTGGTTTTACCAAGGGCCGCGGCAGCGCATCGGATAATGCGCCGCCGCGGCCCCGTCTGATGCGAAGAAATATTTACAGTTATGACAACCGAAAATTTTTGAATTTTTTATAATTTTGTTATTGACATATTTTTAACAATGCCTTATAATGCAAACAGTGAGATCGTTAATTAATTATCAATCAACGATAGTAAGAAAATAAACCCCACACAAACACAAGGTATATGGAGGAAAAGGAAATGGCAAAGATGAAAGAACAGGTTGTCCCCGAGATCATTGACAGCGTAGACGGACTTGTTGCGAAGATGAATGCAATGCGTGAAGCGCAGAAAGTTTTTGCTACTTATACACAGGAACAGGTAGACAAAATCTTCTTCGCAGCGGCAAGCGCAGCCAACAAAATGCGTCTTCCCCTGGCTAAGATGGCGGTAGCTGAGACTGGTATGGGCATCGTAGAGGATAAAGTAATTAAGAACAACTACGCCTCCGAGTATATTTACAACGCATATAAGGATACCAAGACAGTAGGCGTGGTAGAGGAAGACAAGGAGTACGGGATCAAGAAGATTGCAGAGCCAATCGGACTGATCGCAGCGGTAATCCCAACCACCAACCCCACCTCAACCGCGATCTTCAAAACCCTGGTCTGCTTAAAGACCCGCAATGCCATCGTCATTTCCCCACATCCACGTGCTAAAAACAGCACCATCGCGGCAGCTAAAATCGTTCTGGAGGCAGCTGTGAAGGCAGGCGCTCCCGAGGGAATCATCGGATGGATCGACGTACCGTCCCTGGAGCTGACCAATGAGGTTATGAGAAATGCGGACCTGATCCTGGCAACAGGCGGCCCCGGCATGGTTAAGGCAGCTTACTCCTCAGGCAAACCTGCACTGGGCGTTGGCGCAGGCAATACGCCTGTTATCATCGATGATACGGCTGACATCAGAATGGCTGTGAGCTCCATCATCCATTCCAAGACATTTGACAATGGTATGATCTGTGCTTCCGAGCAGTCTGTGACTGTGATGGAATCTGTTTATAAAGAAGTCAGAAAAGAATTTGAATACAGAGGCTGCTATTTCTTAAAGCAGGGTGAGATTGATAAGGTCAGAAAGACCATCCTGGTAAACGGCGCCCTGAATGCCAAGATCGTAGGGCAGTCCGCTTACAACATCGCCAAGCTGGCGGGTGTTGAGGTTCCGGAAGCCACTAAGATCCTGATCGGTGAGGTTGAGTCCGTGGACATCAGCGAGGAGTTTGCACACGAGAAGTTGTCCCCCGTACTTGCAATGTACAAGGCCAAAACCTTTGAGGAGGCTCTGTGCAAGGCGGAGCAGCTGGTAGCCGACGGCGGCTACGGCCACACCGCTTCCCTGTATGTGAATATCAATGAAAATGATAAGATCATGGCACATGCGGCCCGCATGAAGACCTGCCGTATTGTGATCAATACTCCTTCCTCCCACGGTGGTATCGGCGACCTGTACAACTTCAAGCTGGCTCCGTCACTGACACTGGGCTGCGGTTCCTGGGGCGGCAACTCCGTATCTGAGAACGTAGGCGTGAAGCATTTACTGAACATCAAGACCGTTGCTGAGAGGAGAGAGAACATGCTGTGGTTCCGTGCACCTGAGAAGGTATACTTTAAGAAGGGCTGTCTGCCGGTTGCATTACAGGAGCTGAAGGACGTAATGGGCAAGAAGAGGGCATTTATCGTAACAGACTCCTTCCTGTACAAGAACGGCTACACCAGCGTGATCACCAAGCACTTAAACGAAATGGGCATCACCTACACCGTATGTGCCGATGTACAGCCCGACCCGACTCTGGCCAATGCACAGGCCGGCGCCAAGATGATGAGAGACTTTGAGCCTGATGTAATCATCGCCCTGGGCGGCGGTTCCGCAATGGACGCAGCCAAGATCATGTGGGTTCTGTATGAGCATCCGGAAGTAGACTTCATGGATATGGCAATGCGTTTCATCGATATCCGGAAACGTGTATACACCTTCCCGAAGATGGGCGAGAAAGCATACTTCATCGCTGTTCCCACCTCCTCCGGTACAGGTTCCGAGGTTACACCTTTTGCAGTTATCACCGATCAGGAGACCGGTATCAAATATCCGCTGGCTGACTACGCACTGCTGCCCAACATGGCAATTGTGGACACAGACAATATGATGAGCCAGCCCAAGGGACTGACCAGCGCCTCCGGCGTTGATGTCCTGGTGCATTCACTGGAGGCATATGCTTCCGTGATGGCAACCGACTACACAGACGGACTTGCGTTAAAGGCAATGAAGAATGTGTTTGATTACCTGCCCACCGCTTACAACGAGCCCACCAATGTGGAGGCCCGTCAGAAGATGGCAGACGCTTCCTGTATGGCCGGTATGGCATTTGCCAATGCCTTCCTGGGTGTGTGCCACTCCATGGCTCACAAACTGGGTGCCTTCCATCACCTGCCCCACGGCGTTGCAAACGCACTGCTTCTGTCCCTGGTTGTGGAGTTTAACGCAGATGAGAATCCGCGCAAGATGGGAACCTTCTCCCAGTACCAGTATCCGCATACCCAGGCCAGATACGCAGAGTGCGCACGTTTCTGCGGTATCAATGCCAAGGATGACGCTGACGCAGTGAAGAAGCTGGTTGAGAAGATTGAGGAGCTGAAGAGGACGGTTGGAATCAAGTCCAGCATCAAGGCCTACGGCATCGATGAGAAGGACTTCTTAGACAGACTTGACGAGATGGTTGAGCAGGCCTTTGATGACCAGTGCACCGGCGCTAACCCCAGATATCCTCTGATGAGTGAGATCAAAGATATGTACCTGAGAGCTTATTACGGTAAATAATCCGATTCCCTAAGGGGAAAATACCTTTATCCTTTGTGTTTGGAGCGAACCGTCTGCCATTTGGCAGGCGGTTTGTTCTTTTTGTATTTAGGAAACTGTTAATAAATAGGCAGAAGTCTTCTAAGGACTTTCCCCGGCCGTCTCTGTATAATGGGGATATGCTGTTAAAAGGAGAGTTTTAATTATGAAAAATGTTGTGATAGAGACCAGGAAACTGTGTAAGACCTTTTCCACAGGCGGACTGCAGCAGCACGTGCTGAAGAATCTGGACCTGACCATCTATGAGGGGGATTTTACGGTTATCATGGGGGCCTCCGGCTCGGGAAAATCCACGCTGCTCTACGCCCTGTCCGGCATGGACCAGCCCACCCTGGGAAATGTTAACTATGGCGGCACGGATATCGGAAGCCTGGGCATCAGCGCCATGGCTCTGTTCCGCAGGAAAAACTGCGGGTTTGTGTTCCAGCAGATCCACCTGCTGGACAATATGAGCGTGCTGGATAATGTACTGGCCAGCGGTCTGCTGGTCAGCAGGGACAGGAGGGAGACGGTGAACCGCGCTAAGGAGCTGCTCCGGCAGGTGGGAATCACAGAGGCGGATTTCGGTAAATTTCCGGCCCAGCTCTCAGGCGGCGAGGCCCAGCGTGTAGGCGTTGTCCGTGCGCTGATCAACCGGCCGGCAGTGGTCTTTGCCGATGAGCCCACAGGAGCCCTGAATTCGGTTTACAGCCGTCAGGTGCTGGATACCCTGACCCAGGTTCACAAAAACGGCCAGAGCCTGATCGTGGTCACCCATGACATCAATACTGCCAGGCGGGGCAGCCGAATTATATATTTAAAGGACGGCGCAATCTGCGGGGAATGCCTGCTGGGGGATTATATAGAAGATACACCGGAGCGCAGCAGGGCCTTGAGCGCGTTTCTGGCGGAAATGGGGTGGTAAGATGGCAGTATGGATGATCACCCGCGCCAACCTGCGCAGGAAACGGGGAGTGGCCCTGTCCATGGCGCTGCTGATAGCCCTGTCCGCAGCCATGTTAAATGTTGGGGCAGCCCTTCTGCTGGGCATCGGAAGCTTTTATAACAGGGCAAATAATGAGTTGATGGGAGCGCACTATACGGTGCGGTTTGCGGCCAATGAATATAAGGATGAGTATCTGGAGTTCTTCCAGAAGGACCCGCGGGTGGCCCAGGCCCAGACCCAGGAGATTGCAATGATGGATCTGGCGGCATTTCCGGAGGGGGGCGCTGTGTCTTACAGCTTCTTCAGCCTTGCGGACCAGCTGCCTATTAAGGGATACAAAATACAAAAGCTGGCGGAGGTGCCGGAGGACCAGGCGGTATATCTGCCGGAGTTTATGAGGGAGCTTAATTATAAGCCGGGGGATGAATTCAGCGTGATCTTTAAGAAACAGCTTTATACTTTCAGGGTGGCCGGGTTCTCCCAGTCTACCTGGTTCCAGTCCTCGGTCAGTTCTCTGGTGAATATCTATATGCCGGAGGCGGCTTTTGAGAAGATTTTCAGCCAGGTGGGAGGCGGATATTATCTGTCGCTGCGGGTTAAGGACCAGGCGGACATTGAGGCACTGCGGAAGGATTTTAAGGATCAGACGGATGTGAAGATTGAGGCGGCTGCCTTGGATTCCACGGTTATGGATTTCTCAATAGCGGAGATGAGAAACGGAACCACTATGGTGGTGACGATCCTCTCGGCAATCCTGCTGGCATTTTCCGCCCTGATTGTTTTGGTGGTCCTGCTGGCTATTCGGTTCAGGATCGCCAACCACATTGAGACCCAGATGCACAATATCGGAGCGCTGGGAGCCATGGGGTATACAGGCAGGCAGATCAGGCAGTCCATTGCGCTGGAGTTCCTTGTGCTGGGAGCAGGGGGCGCGGTACTTGGGATTCTGGCCTCCTACGGAATCCTGGGCGGCCTGGGCGGACTGATCACCCACTCCGTGGGAATTGCATGGAAGACAGGAAATCACTTTTTTACAGATATTGTAAGCGGTTTTTCGGTGATCCTGGCAGTGCTGCTGGTATCCCAGGCAGCGGCGGCTAAGGCGGCCGGAATTCAGCCGGTGCAGGCCCTGAGAGGCGGAATACACAGCCATAACTTCTCTAAGAATCATTTCCCGCTGGACAGAATGAGACGTTTTCTGAATGGGGCGCTGGGGCTTAAGCACATGATGTATCAGCGCAAGATGTACATGATGGTGGGGTCTGTGTTCCTGGGGGTGGCATTTGCCCTGTCTATGGCGGTGGTATTCTACTGGAATCTGGGGATCAATGACCGCCTGCTGCTGGAGATGACCGGCTATGAGATCTCGGACCTTCTGGTTACGGCAGCCCCTCATGGGGATTATGATCAGCTGGTTTCGGATATTGAGTCCATGGAAGGGGTAAGGAAGACGTCGCTGTATGAGACCACATCAGTAACCGTGGAGGGGGCGCTGGTGATGAGCTATGTGTCCGATGATTACAGTAAGATGGAGACGGTCACGGTATATGAGGGCTATTTACCGCAGTATGATAATGAGATCGTGCTGACCGGGGTGATGGCGGATCTGCTGGGCAAGCGTATAGGGGATTCTGTGGAAGTTGCTTCGGATGGAATCACCGCGGATTACATAGTCTGCGGACTGGCCCAGACCATGAATAATTTCGGTAAGCAGTGCTACCTGAGCGTGAGCGGTCTGCTGCGCATCAACCCCACCTACCGGCCCAAGACCGTGCAGGTATATTTGGAACCCGGGACGGACAACGAAGCATATATCCGGAAAATGGAACAGACCTTCCGGGTAATGTCGCCGTCGATGGTGTCCGGCAGGGAACAGGAGCGGATGAATGCCAGAAAGAAGGCGGAGGAGAAGCTGACCCGTCTGGTGTCCATGTATGGGGCGGACAGTGTTCAGTATGCTCTGATGAGGGATGGGGAGATCATCCTGTCCGGGGATACATCGGCCTACCAGATTGACAAGATTGAGGACAACCACAAGCTGTTTGTCTCTAATGTGGACAGCATTGTTATGATGATGAGGCTGATCTGCGGGATGATTCTGGCCAGTACGCTTCTGATTATTACCCTGGTATTCTATATGGTGATCAGCTCCATGCTGGTGAGGCGCAGCCGGGAGTTCGGTATCTATAAATCCATGGGGTACACCAACTGGCAGCTGATGGCGCAGATCGGGGTGAGCTTTATGCCCTCAGTCGCCGCAGGGGCCGCGGCGGGCAGCCTGCTGGCTATAATCAGTGTGAACCGGCTGTCCAGCCTCCTGTTCAGAGGCGTGGGCATCTCCCGCATGGACTTTGAGATCCATCCGGAAATGCTTCTGGCCATGAGCATTTGCCTGATGATCTATTCCTTTTTTATCTGTATGGCTGTGGCTGTACGGATCAGGAAGATCTCTGTCTATGAATTACTGACCGAATAACAACAGAATTGGAGAATAATATGCGAATACAAAATCGGATCACCTGCTGTCTGCTTGCGGCGGGGGCGGCGGGGGTT
>URUZ01000107.1 GCA_900551225.1 uncultured Clostridium sp. | reverse complement strand
TTTTTTTAATGATACGGCGCCCACCGAGATCTACACTAGATCGCTCGTCGGCAGCGTCAGATGTGTATAAGAGACAGTTCCACACCTTCCCTATTTCCACTCCAACTTATGCAGCTTCCCAACCAACTTCAGCTCCTCAAACCGATTCTGCCGCAACGCCTCATAAAGCACAATAGCCACAGAATTAGACAAATTCAGAGAACGAATATCCCCCCACATAGGAATACGCACACAAGCATCCTCATTTTCCACCAGAATCTCCTCAGGAATCCCGGCGCTCTCCTTGCCGAACATGATATAGCAGTCCGGCTCATAGGATACATCGCTGTAGACCCTGTGGGCCTTGGTGGTGGCAAAGTACATTTTCCCCAGGGCATCCGGGTTGCGCTCCAGGAAGTCCTGATAGTCGCTGTAGACCTGTACGTCCAGCTTATCCCAGTAGTCCAGCCCCGCCCGCTTTAAAGCCTTCTCATTGATCTTAAAGCCCAGCGGCTCAATCAGATGGAGCCGCGTGTCCGTAGCCACGCAGGTGCGGCCGATATTACCCGTGTTGGATGGCATCTCCGGTTCCAGCAATACAACGTTCATCATGTTTTACGCCTTCCCGTCCAGCTTATTAACAAAACGCCCGATGCGGCCCAGGGCCTCCTTCAGGTTATCCAGGGAGTACGCGTAGGATATACGCACAAAGCCTTCCCCGCAGTCTCCGAATGCAGTACCCGGAACCACCGCCACCTTCTCCTCCTTCAGCAGCTCCGTGGCAAATTCTTCCGAAGTCATGCCGAAACGCTTGATGTTGGGGAAGGTGTAAAATGCGCCAAGAGGCTCAAAGCATTCAATTCCCATTTCCTGGAAAGTATGCATCAGGTAGCGCCTGCGCTGGTTATAGGACTCGCGCATCATGGCCACATCGCTGTCGCCATTCTTCAGCGCGGTAACAGCTGCGTACTGGCTGGTGGTTGGAGCGCACATGATGGCATACTGGTGGATCTTCAGCATCTGCTCCAAAATAATGGCCGGTGCGGCGGCGTAGCCCAGACGCCAGCCGGTCATGGCGTAGGATTTGGAAAAGCCGTTGATCAGCACAGTCCGCTCCTTCATCCCCGGGAATGCGGCGATGGTGGCATGCTGCTGGTTGTATGTAAGTTCTGAATATATCTCATCGGAGATAACGAATAAATCCTTCTCAATGACGATCCGCGCGATCTCCTCCAGCTCCTGCTTCTCCATGATCGCTCCAGTGGGGTTGTTGGGGAACGGCAGCACCAGAATCTTGGTCTTATCCGTAATCTTCTCCAGAAGCTTCTCAGGGGTCAGCTTAAACTGATCCTTCTCCTCCAGCTCGATGATCACCGGAACGCCGTCCGCCAGCACCACACAGGGCATATAGGACACGTAGCTGGGCTGTGGGATCAGAACCTCATCGCCCTGGTTGATCATGGCTCTGAGGGCCACGTCGATGGCCTCGCTGCCGCCCACAGTGACCATCACTTCCTGGTCCGGGTCATAGAGTACGTCGCAGCGGCGTTTTAAATATTCACAGATCTCCACCTTCAGGGGGCGCAGGCCTGCGTTGGAGGTGTAGAAGGTGCGTCCTTTTTCCAGGGAATAGATTCCCTCCTCCCGGATGTGCCACGGCGTGTCAAAGTCCGGCTCGCCAACGCCAAGGGAGATGGCATCCTTCATTTCACTTACGATATCGAAAAATTTACGGATTCCTGAGGGCGGAATCTGTACGATCTTGTCTGATAAGGGATTTCTCATGGGGTAATCAACATCCTTTCATCCTGCACCTGGTCCATAATGATGGTGCCGTGGTCTTTATACTTTTTCAGTACAAAGTGGGTTGCCGTGCTGAGAACAGATTCCATAGGGGCCAGACGCTCGGACACGAACTGGGCCACCTGGCGCATGGTCTTGCCTTCGATAAATACGGTAAAGTCAAAAGAACCGCTCATGAGATAAACGGCTTCCACCTCGCTGTACTGGTAGATGCGCTCCGCAATCTTGTCAAAGCCCATGCCTCTCTGAGGGGTAACCTTCACTTCAATCAGGGCTACAACCTTCTCATCGCTGGTGTTATCCCAGTTGATCAGGGTGTGGTATCCGCAGATAATATGTTCTTTTTCCATGGCCGCGATCTCATTGGCCACAGCCACCTCGCTCTCGCCCAGAAGGATGGCCAGATCCTTCAAATCAATTCTGCTGTTTTTCTCCATAACCGCTAAGATACGTTCTCTCATAACATCCTCCATGCTTGTTTGATTACTGCTGTTTCGCCCCGATTACCCGGAGATATTCATCGGTCCGGGGCCGCTCCAAATATCCTGCAGCTTCATTCCCATGGCGCCTCTGGCGCGCTGTGCCGGGAATTACTTTCCCGATCACCGCCGCCCGGACCCCCATCTCAAGAAGCTGTTCCACCGCCCGGCCGCCGTTGTCCGCAGCCGCCACAAAGGCGTCCGCCGTCAGCAGGCGGTAGGGGTTCAGTTCATACAGTTCGCAGACCTCCACCGTGATCTGGCGGATGGGTATGCTGCGCAGGTCAAACTCTATGCCTGCGTTAAATATCCCTGATAAATTCCAGAGGGCAGCTAATACGCCGCCCTCTTCTACGAATTCATAAGCTGTAATTAATGATCCATCATAGCGGGCCGTCCACTCTTTTGCAGAGAATTCCGGCTCCCGCAGCTGTTCCAAAAACACCGGGCTGAACCTTCTCTCCAGCTCCTCGCTCCGGCATTCAGCGATCCTGACGGTTCCCCGCAGTCCTGCAAATCCTGCCATGATCAGGTCCTGCCCTGGTTTCATATGGCCGTCACGCTTCTCAAAGCCGCCCGGTCCCTGGCCTGCTGTTCTCATTGGGGCTCACCGCCCGGTCCGCCGGCTGTCTCCGGAGACGGTGCTGGTGCCGGTGATACGCCTGGTCCGCCGTCCACGCCGGTGATGGGTGCTATCGGCTCCTGAGGCTGCTCTGGGGGAGCCGTCTCCACGGGAGGCGCTACAACCGGAGCCGCGGGGCCCACGCGGTAAATGGCCTTGGAGGCGTTGTAGGAGTCAGTGTGAAGCAGGGTTCTCTCTGTCTCCACTCCGTCCACGGTCACCACCTTCCACAGCCTGGACCGAAGCCCTGTGTGGGAGGACTGAACCTTCACCTTGGCCCCTGGAGCCAGGCTGTTGTCCACGATCTGCTGGGGCTCACCGGGATCGGTTCTGCCCAGTGTCTCGGACACATACTCCACCTTCCGGTTGGCCGGGCGGGTCTCCTTGCCGTACACGGTAAATGTCAGCTTCCGGCCCTCAGTATAGCCCTCCACGTAAATTGGGGTGCTGTAGTTGTTGGTGAACTTGATGTCCTTATAAGTACCGGCTATGGCTGCATCCTGGGAGGGCTTCACATAGGTGACGATCATAGAATGATTCTGCCTCTGTGGGATCTCCAGTTCCGCATTTAACGCCATGTTGTACAGCGTTGTGGCGATCTGGCATACGCCGCCGCCGATGCTGTCCACCACCTGGCCATTCTCATATGCCGCTGCGCTGCGGTATCCATTGGCCGCTGTAAAGGGCTGAAGGCATTCGTACCCGGACAGGGTCTCTCCCGGCATCAGCAGATGTCCGTTGATCTTGCTTGCGCCCACAGTCAGATTGGTGGAGCGGGCCGCTCCGCTGCTGGAAAAATCAGTTGTAAATGTGCCTAATACATCCTGGATGGTGGCCAAATCTTCAGCCTTGATCCTGGGTTCCTGGCTGGTCACTGCCGCTGTCACGCGGACAGGCTGCTCCAGCCCCGCCTCCAGCGCCTCGTTTAAGGCCGCCTCGGTTGCAGCTGTATCCACCGTCTTGCCGGCGGCTCCGTCTGTGATTACAAACTGGCCGTTCTCCCTTGTGATGGAAGCATCCTTGGGCTCCGCTGTGATCCCCTGGCATTTCTCATTGACAAAGGCCGTCACTTTGGCTGAGTCAACCTGAGTCTCCAGGTCCAACTTCACCGGAGAGTGCTTCAGGTCCTCCAGCGCCATGTATTGTTTGATCAGATTACCATATTGATATTGGTCCGCAGTCTCCTGCACCACCTGGGTGTTGGACCAGTGAAAACCCAGCTCCCCCGCGGTAGTCGCCACGTCCGTTCCATCCACATCCAGTGTAATGGTCTGGCCGGACAGGCCGTCCACATAATTCTGAACCGCTGCCTGCGCTTCTTCCTCAGTCATGCCGCCCAAGCTCTGTTCCCCCACATACAATCCTTCCGGAAGTACCTGGGCGCCGTATGCCATGGACGGCATTGCCGCGAGAAGCCCCATACCCAGGGCCACGGCAGCCAAGCCGTTGTTCCACATGCACTTTTTCATAATTCTCTCCTCTTTTGGCTTTGGTTTTAGTAGGACAGCAACGCCAATGCCGTTGGTATAATCATGGACAGTACCAGGATTACCACGATAGCCGTAGAAACGATCTTCTTTATTTTAGGATCTCTCATATTCATCATTGTACATTCACCTCTTTAATCTTCGCCATTCTGCCATACTGTGAAATGATCTGATCAATCATCCGTGACACCTCGCTGCGGCCCATGGAATCAATCTGCACAGTTATGTCTATTCTATGACATTTTATTAAATCGCGCAAGTAGTCTTTTTGCCTTTTTGTGGCCGGCTGATCCCGTTTGGCCTTGTAAAACAAGGATTTGGGGGTAAACAGCTCCTGCTCTTTTCCGCTGTAGCGCGAAAGCAGCTCCTGAAACAGCAGATGGGCGCTGAGGGCATCCGCCTCCGCCCGGTGGGCCTGGGCCTGGGAAATGTTGTAAAATCCACAGGCAGCGGCCAGATTCTTCTTGTTCCCTGCGGGCATAAAGCAGCGGCAGAGACCCAGCGTGTCAATGCCCTCCCGCTCAAATTCCAGGCCCGCGTTCACCGCCGCCCGTTTGAGGAAGCCATAGTCAAAGATCACGTTGTGCCCCAGAATGGGCAGGTCCCCGCAAAATGCCGTCAGAGGCCCGATCACCGCCCCTATGTCCGGCGCGCCGGCCACCATCTCATCGGTGATGCCCGTCAGCTCCACAATCCGCGGTCCCAGACGCCTTCCGGGATTCACCAGGGTCACGAACCGGTCCGTCACCTGTCCCCTCAACACCTTCAGGGCCGCAATCTCCGTAATCTTATCCAGCTTGGGCTCCAGGCCGGTTGTTTCGATGTCAATTGCAATATATGAATTCATTGCTGTTATCATTAGTAGAAGTTCCCTTCTCCTGCGTTTTTTATGCCATTCAGTATACAGCTTTTTCCTGTGGGTTTCAATGTTGTTTTGATGGAAAAGGAAGGAAATGCTGATTATTCCAAAAAAATACCTCCAATCACTGGAATATGATTGGAGATATTTCATTTAAACGCTTATTCTGCAATCCAAAGCCCCAGCGCCGGAGCCTTCACTACATAGATCTCCTCACCGTCATCCATAGTTCTGTATCCATCCTGAAACTCATGTATTGGATATCTGGAAAGTGCGGCTCCTATATCCATATATTTATATCCGGTCTGCTCCATCTCTTCTTTTGAGACAAATTCCGGATTCACCGCATATGTAATTCCAAACCGGCCTTCAGAGGAGCTGTGGATCATATGGGCGGCAGCCATGGCCGCGTTCTGGAATACCCCCTGATTTACCAGTTCCATTGTATACGGAGTTCCCCTGTATCCATATCTGCGGATCAACGCATCCACCTCCTGGTTCTCACCGAAGGATTTCAGACCCGGGGCAATCACCAGCAGCTCGCCGCCGTCCTCAATCATCATGCGCGTCCTGTATACCGCCTTATTCCCCACCCATGTGGTTGAAAATTCCTCCGGCTCCAGATAGGCCACTACTTTTTTGGCCCGTTTGGGCACATGAATGATATTGACGGCCCGCGCCAGCTCGCAGGCCTGCTCAAATACCCTGCGGGCTGCCCCGGCGAACACACCGTGCACCACAGCCGCGCCCTCC
Source organism: uncultured Clostridium sp. (assembly GCA_900551225.1). Taxonomy (GTDB): domain Bacteria; phylum Bacillota; class Clostridia; order Lachnospirales; family Lachnospiraceae; genus Enterocloster. The sequence continues at coordinate 7,596 of URUZ01000107.1, read as the reverse complement.
TTCTGTGTGGTCACTGTGAGAACATATACAAGGGGCACATTTTTAAGGAAATGGCTCTCCCCGTAATCAAACAGGGCGCGCACAGGCGAGTCCGTATTGCCCATGATCTTTTCCATGTTGCAGATAGCTCCGATCATATGGCTTTTGTTGATCATGTGGCGGCCTCCCAGGCCCACCAGTATATTTTTACTGTAGTTGGCCATGCCCACCACCTCGTGGGGCACCACCTGGCCTACGGAGATAATCAGGTCATAGGCGCCGCTGACCACCCGTCTGTCCACCTCCGCAGGAACGTCAATGCAGCATTTTCCCTCTGTCATCTCTTTTACGGCTTTGGCGGGCACTGTGCCGATATTCACGGTGTCCTTACGCCAGTCGTGGTACAGGTACGCTTCCTCCGGTATGTCTGCTCCGAACAGGACGATCTGTTCTTCCCGGGTCATGGCCCGGTGGGTTCCCAGAGCCGGCATGATGTTCACCCGGGCAGCTTCCGACAGCCGATTGTACAGATAGGCGGTAATTGGCCCTGAATAAGAATAGCAGCGCGTAATGTCCGGCGGCACCAGTAATATTGAGGCTGCCCTGGGCAGATCCTCAATCATCTGATCCAGCAGCCGCTCCACCTCTGCCCGGGACACTGCGCCTTTCTGCGAAAACACACTATATTCTTTCATTCCTTCCAGCATAATATTATCCCCCGCCTTTTTTCTATAACCACGGCCCCAACACATTTCCGGTGGTCCGGTATGCCTCTTCAATCACTTCTCCGGCGGGCCGCTTCCAGTATTCCGGCCGGAACACCTCAATGGACACCGGGCCATTATATCCGGCCCTTTTCAGGCTGTCCATGAAGCCGCCCAGATCGATGTGATGCGGCCCGCAGAAGCAGCGGTTCTCCTGGGTCAGGCCCGGCCTGTGGCCTGTATCGGAATCATTTACATGCACCATGAAGATCCGCTTAGCGGGTATCTGCTCCAGCTCTTTAAACCCTTTAAAGTCCCTGTCCATAAAGATATTAAAGGAGTCGAAAACGTATCCCGCCCTCTGTGATCCCACTCCCTCAACAATGCTCCGCGCCTGCCGGATATTCCTTACCCCGCTGTACTCAGCGCCCACCAGTTCAAAGCAGATGTTGGTCCCGCTGTCCTCCGCCAGGTCTGAAAGTTTCTCCAGAACCTCCCCACAGCGCAGCCTTACCTGATCCCAGGGCCTCTGATACGGCATTTTCCTGTCTGCATTCATGGGGGACACCAGAATCACGTGCCCTGAGCCAATCACCCGGGCATAGTGGCAGGCGTACAGAAAACGGTCTGCAAAGCTCTGCCACCCCTGCCCCGCCATCAGCTCCCCCGGGATGTAAAGTGCATTGAGCGCATGGGGTTTAAGCCTGGAAGATCGGAAGAAAGCCGCCAGCTCAGCCAGCGTGTGATGTTCCAGGTACGCCTCCAGCATGTCAAAACGTATTTCTATGTACTCAAAGCCCGCCTGTTCGCATAACAGCAGATCCTGCTCCAAAGTGGAACATTTACTTGCCGTTGCTTCATTATATGCTATATTCATGGTGGCACCTATGGCCTGACGGGGAACTTAACCGGCCGGCCGCTCTTTGAGCTTTGGTACACGGCGGTGAACAGCTCCACAGTCCTCCTGCCCTCCCTGGCGTCCACCAGGGGCGCCCGGTTGTCCAGCACGGCCCGGATGAACTCCTCTATCTGCCGCTCATGGTAATAAAGCATGGAATCCACGCTGAAAAAAGCAGCCGTATCCTCCTGCTTCATCTGTTCCAGCCGGTCCGCCTCCCCCTCAACGGTCCACAGGTCATTGAAGGGGGCTTCTGTGATGGTGGACATGCCTGCAATGAACATGGCTCCCCCATCTGTCTGCACGCCGATGGACGCCCCGTTGGAGCCATGAATATGGACCTGCCCGAACAGGGCCGGATTCTGGGAATTGCTCATCACCAGATTCCCGATGCCTCCGTTCTTAAATTTGACTACAGCTGCCGCCGTATCCTCCACCTCAATATAGGGATGGTTGAAATTCTTCCAGACCCCGTATACCTCATCTACCTCCCCCATATACCACAGAAGCAGGTCGATCTGATGGGTTGCCTGGGTGGCCATAACCCCTCCTCCTTCGCCCTCCCAGGTTCCCCTCCAGGGGTCGGAATCATAGTAGTTCTTGTCTCTCCACCCCAGCATATTCACTGTTCCGATGATGGGAATCCCAATTTTTCCCATATCCATGGCTTCCCTCATCCTCATACAGGGACGGTAAAAACGCCTCTGCACAATGGTGCCAATGGTCACATGGTTCCTGTCCCCGGCCTCAATGATCCTGTCGCAGTCCTCAAGAGACACGGCCAGGGGCTTCTCGATCAGCACGTGGCAGCCCAGATCCGCCGCTTTAACAGCCAGCCGGGCATGGAGGGGATGGGGCGTGCAGATACAGAGCAGCTGCAGGTTCTCCGTTTGAATCATCTCCTCCAAATCCGTATATGGCTTTACATGATACCGGTCCGCCAATGCCTGGGCCCGGCCAAAGTCGGAATCACAGACAGCTGTAAACTCCGAAACAGACAGTTTATCCAGGGCGCTGGCATGAAAATCCGCCACCTTGCCGCAGCCCACAATTCCAGTACGTAATTTGTCCATAACCGCCTCCTACAATCCCAGATATGTATCTCTCAGTGTCTCTGATGCAGCCAGCTCCCTGCTGGTGCCGGACAGAACGGTCCTGCCGGTGACGATCACATAGGCTCTGTCCGCTATCTCCAGCGAAGCAACAACATTCTGTTCCACAAGGAGAATAGCCACTCCCTGCTGGTTAATCTTCTTAATAATATCAAAAATCTGGCTGACAATCACCGGAGCCAGCCCCAGCGACGGCTCATCCATCATCAGCACCCTTGGGCAGGCCATCAGCCCCCTCGCAATGGCCACCATCTGCTGCTCTCCTCCTGAGAGTGATCCGGCCAGCTGTGCTCTCCGGTCATACAGCTTGGGGAACATCTCCATCACCATCTCCAGATTTTCCTGCCGCTTGGCCCTGGCCCCGGGGGTATAGGAGCCGATGATCAGGTTGTCCATAACGGTCATGCCCGGGAACAGCCTGCGGCCCTCAGGAACCTGTATGATCCCGTCCTGGACCCGCTGGTAGGCGGGCCTGTCGGTTATATCGCTGCCCATGAAGCTGACCGAACCCTTTTTTACATTCGTGATGCCGGAAATGGAATTGATTGTGGTGGTTTTTCCCGCGCCGTTGCTGCCGATGAGGGCCACGACCTCCCCCTCATTGACCTCCAGGTCCACGCTTGTGAGCGCTCTGAAATCACCGTAGCTGACACTTAAACTGTCCACTTTAAGCATGCTTTTTATCTCCTAAATATGACTTGATTACCTCCGGATGATTCATGGTTTCCTCCGGGGTGCCTTCTGCGATTAACTTTCCCTGGTTCAGTACATAGATCCGGTCCGATACGGTTGTGATGGCTTTGATGATGTGCTCGATAATCAGTATGGTAATTCCCGTATCCCGTATCTTTAATATCGTATTTACAAAGTCCTGGGCTTCTGTGGGATTTAACCCAGCCATCACCTCGTCCAGCAGAAGCAGCCGGGGCCTTGTGGCCAATGCCCTGGCCACCTCCATGCGTTTTAAATACTGAAGGCTCAGCCCTCTTCCCCTGGCCTCCTTCAGCTCATACATGCCCACCAGGCGCAGGACCCGCTCCGCCTCCTCCCTGGCCTTCTTCACATCGCCGGTGCGGACAAAACTGCCCACCATCACATTTTCCATCACCGACAGATTGACAAAGGGCTGGACGATCTGGAAAGTCCTTCCAATTCCCATGTGGCATATTTTATCAGAGCTCATATAGCTGATGTCTTTTTCCAGAAAATGAATTGTCCCTTCATTTGGGTGCAGCACGCCGGAAATGTTGTTGAACAGCGTGGTTTTGCCTGCGCCGTTGGGACCGATCATCCCAATGATCTCTCCCTTATCAATGTGCATATCTACATTGTCAACCGCCACCAGGCCTTTAAACCGCTTGGTCACTCCGGTCACTGTCAGCAGTCTCTCTTTTTTGTCATCCATTTACTCAGCCTCTTTCATTGCATCATTGTAACACGATTACGCGTCATTCTTCTGTTTCCCGGCAGACCGGTTACTGAATATGCTGCAGACACCGCCTGGTATAAAGTAAACCGTGAGCATCAAAATAATTCCATAGATCACAAAGGGAAGGCCTGCAAAGCTGGCGCCCAGCCGCGTTCTGGTCAGCTCCTTTAAGGGGATCAGAAGCAGCGCCCCGATCACCGGGCCGAATACAGTACCCCGGCCCCCAACCATGGCCAGCACCGTCATTTCCACAGACAGGTCATAGCTGAACACAGATGCAGGATCAATAAACATGTAAAGCTGGGCATAAAACGCGCCGCCCAGGGCTGTGAAAAATGCGCTGATGAACTGTGCTCTCAGCTTGTAGCCGGGCACATTGATTCCCAAGGAAGCCGCCGCCATCTCGTTTGTGGTGATAGCCGCCAGATAGTAACCCGTCTTGGACGTGGACAACTTCCTGGACACGAGAATGACCACTGCCAGCATCAGCAGTATAATATAGTAGAAATAGCGTTTTTCCAAAAACTGCATACTCAGGAAACCGCCCAGCCACTTGATCTTAAATGATTTTCGTATACAAGGCGTATTTGTCTTTGATTTTCTTTGGAATACTATCATCGGTAATAATGGCATTTAGATCTTCCACACGATAGAAACTGTAGAAGGAATAACTATCAAACTTGCTGTTATCAGCCACAATCATACCAAGCCATGGAGACAATTTATGATAAGTAAACAGCACGGTGGTGATATATGCCCCCAGGCCCACATAGGCGGCATGCCCAATGGACATCTGGCCCCCGAAGCCTCCGATGATGTTCCAGCTGCTGGCATAGTAGGCGTACAGCAAAATCACGATCAGGGTCTGTATGATATAGTTGCTTTTGATCACTAGCGGCAGGACGGCCAGCACGCTGATCAGCAGAATGAATTTTTTAAGAAAATCCTTTTTATTCGCCATATGAACCTCCTCTATGCTTTCTTGTGCCTGCTGAACATGTCGCTGCTTCGAATGAGCAAAGCACACAAAAACACAACAAAGATCATAATTTCAGCGGATGTGGCGGAGACAAACTGTCCGCCCACGGCTTCCATAAGCCCCACCGCAATTCCACCGGCCAGCGCTCCCGGTATACTGCCCAGTCCCCCCAATACCACGATCACAAATGAACGAAGCCCAAAGGTGGCGCCCATGGTGGGAAATACGGAATAGAAGGGCACCAGCAGGCACGCTGAGACGCCTACCACGGAAAGCCCTAAGCCAAAGGCAATGCAGTACAATTTTTTTACATTTATTCCCATAAGTTCTGCTGTAAACCGGTTCTGTGAGATTGCCCGCAGCGCCCTGCCTGTTTCCGTCCGGTAAAGGATATAGAAGATAATCCCCGTCACGGCCAGCGACACCACAAATGCGATCAGCCTAGGCACTGAGACCACATACTCTCCCAGAGGAATCGTAAGCCCTTTAAATCTGGTCTGGGTAGTCTTGATATCCGCCCCGAACAAAAGCAGCGCCAGGTTGCTTAAAAACCAGGCAAATCCCACCGTAAACAGCCGGATATTGGGCGACTCCACATTTTCTTCTTTTTTCAGAATGCCGTTGATCAGTATTTTCTGAAATAAATATCCGACCGCAAATGCCACCGGAAGAACAATGATCATTGAAAGGTATGGGTCAATCCCCAGCCTGCTCACAAGTACCCATGATGTATAGGCAAAGATCATTAAGAAATCCCCGTGTGCAAAATTCACTATTTTCATTACCCCGAAAATCAGGCTCAGGCCGGCTGCAATAACCGCGTAAACCCCGCCCATCAAAAGACCGCTGATTACTGCCTGTACAAATGATAGCATTTCCCCACCTCACTCCCTTTGTATGCCGCAGACCACAGCCGCCCAGAAGGGCGGCCGGACTGCGCAGATCATGCTGGTCTAATGTTCAACAGGCCAATTGAACTTATCTTCCGTAACCAGCGTATTGGGTCCGATCAGCACGTATTTTCCATCCTGGACCTGGATGATCAGCTTGCCGCTGTAAATGTTCTGGTTGGTCATGCCCCGCACCTCGCCGAATTTGATGCCCTCATATGCGTGAAGGGACAGTTCATGGTCATTGGGCCCGATATCTGTGCTCTGCAGCGCTTCTCTGATGGCTTCCTTATCCGCGCTTCCTGCCCGCTCAATGGCACTCAGCATGACGGAGGCGTTGAGCCAGCCGCTGGCGGAGAATTCATTTAAATCCTGTCCACCTGAATAATCGGTTTTAAACTTATCATTAAGAGCTGCGGCGGCTGCGCCTTTGTACTCAACTGCGCCCACATCCCAGCCGGCGGTTGCAAAGTTGCCCTCTGCCAGATCTCCCGCGGATTCAAGGTAGGTGGAGGTCACAAATCCTGCGCCATCGGCAAAAATGGTGGATTTTACGCCGTATTCCTTCATCTGGGTTGTCAGCAACTGTGCATCACTTAAGTAGCACATGGCAAATACAATGTCCGGTTTTGCCTCCTTCAGCTTAATGACAATATTGCTCATATCTGCCGCGTTGGTGGAGAATGTTTCTACAATATCGCATTTAATTCCAGCCGCCTCGCAGAGCGGTTTCAGTGCTTCCGCCATACCGATTCCCCAGTCGCTGTTCTCAGCCACAATGGCAACGGACTGGACCGGGCTGCCGTTTTTCTCACCCATGTAGACTACCTGATCCACCATGTTCTTGGCTGCATCAGAGTTGGCGTGGTTGGCCCGGAACACATATTTATAGTCATTGGTCAGAATGGAATCCACGTTGGAATTCGTCAGAAGGTAGGGCACACCATACCGTTCGGCCACCGGAGCCGTGGAAGCGCCTACATTGCTGTTGTACGGGCCCAGCAGGCAGTCCACATCCTGCTCCACAATCAGTCGTTCAATCTCCGTAACGCCCGTGGCCGGGTCCCCGGCGGAGTCTGCCCACACCAGTTCAATAGAAGCGCCTCCCATGGACTTAACCCCTCCATTGTCATTGAACTCGTCAACCGCCATCTGAATCCCCAGTTTAAACAGGTTCCCCATCTCAGCACTTCCGCCCGATATGGGGAAAATGCATCCGATCTTCACAGACGAGGCTGAACCGTCCTCCGCCTTCTCCGGCGCAGCCGTCTCATCCTTGCTCTCCTCCGCCGCTGTGACGGCTGCTTCCGTGGCCGCTGCGGTGGCTGCAGTGGTCTGGGTTGGCGTGTCACCCACACAGGCCGTGAGAGATGCCGCCATCAATCCTGACAGTGTTAACGCCGCAATTTTTCTTAACTTCATAATTTCCTCCTTTGAATATTGTTTTATTTTAGGCATTTTTTTGTCAACATGCCATATAATCAGAAGATTTTAATGGTTAAAAATAAAATTTTTTTCTAATAAAATTATATCTTTTAAAAACATCTTCGTCAATACGAATATATTCAGAATAATTTACAAAACTTTTTATGCACTTTGTATATG
>URUZ01000106.1 GCA_900551225.1 uncultured Clostridium sp. | reverse complement strand
GGTGTAGATCTGAACCTCATTGTTGGCCGTAAGTACCGAGCCGGAGGTCTCCAGGTTGTAAAGCACCAGAGAGCTGTAATCCCTGGCCATGGGGTCCACCATGTCGTCCTGCACCTGCTCCGACCGGATCACCGCCTCCTGGCTCTTGATGGGGAACTTCATACGGTCCTCCACCTCCTTGACCCGGAACATCCTGCTCTTCTTCATGTCCTGGCCGAACAGCAGATAGAATATAATTCCGAACACCGGTATAAAATAGAGGGCCAGCAGCCAGGTCCACACAGTCTTGGGGTCCCTGCGCTGGAAAAATATGATAATTACAGTTAAAAACAGGTTGATAAACAGCAGATGGTCCATGGTCCATCCCCAGGCCAGTTTGGCGCTTTCCCATATTTCTGCCATGCAGACACCTCCTTCTTGATTTCAATATTTAAAACTGGCTCGCATTGCTTATGACCGTGCGCTCTCCGTCCTCGGAGTAGATAACCCGCACGCGGTCATACTCATTAATATAAGTAATCTGGCTCATAAACCCTGTTTTAAAATCTGAATTGATGGATTCAATGCGGGATTCCTCATGGCAGACGCCAATGTAATCCTTTAAGGGACCATTGGGTTTGTCAAGCTGCAGATTCACCAGCGCCTTAAAAGCCGGTATATCAAAGGTTCCTGCATCATAGTGATCCTTGATATACTGTTTGGCTGCCTCCGCAACCTCAATGGCCTCGGCCTTGGCAGCTGCCTTATGGGCGGCCTCCACTACCTTGTTCATCTGTGGGACCGCTACCATCATCAGTATAACCAAAATTGCAAGAACTACTATCAGTTCCAGCAGCGTATAGCCCTCGCGGCCTCTTTTACATCGTTTTTTCATAAGCATTTTATATGGTTCAATAATGGCTCATTGTATCATAAAAACCCCATGATTGCAAGAAATGGGAATCTCTCCGACAGCCTTCATTTTTGAACCGTAACCTCCCCCTCTCCTGTTTTTCCATAGTAAACCGCTTTATATATCCTCCCATTAATCTCGCCCTCCCACGTTGCCACGTCTGTATCCGGGTCATAATTAGGATTACTCTCGGACGGCTTCTCTGCTATCTGCGCCTCCTCCAGAGTATGCTGGGCCTTTCCCAGCGTATACTCCTGTTTGGCGTTGGCCAGTGCTACCTGCTGGGCTGACTGATCCTGGAGTTTCTGGTAGGACGGCACTGCCACGGCCATAAGTATTGCCAGTATGGCGATCACACAGATCAGCTCGACCAATGTGAATCCGTCTTTGCCGCCTCTTTTCTTTCTGCTCTGTTTCTGTTTCATCTTATCATTTTGTCCTTTCCCATATTTTATCCGCTGTATTCATTACCATCATATGGTGAAGCTGCCTGTTTTCATTCGACAGAATATATAATCTTTTCCATTTCCTCCATCCCTGTCTCTCCCTTTAGAACCATGGCCGCCGCCTGGTCCTTCAGGCTGGGCTCTCCCTTTTCGCGCTGACGCACCCGGATGCTGTGAGGCGAGGCGCCGGACAGAATCATGGAACGGATCTCCTCATCTATCTCCATCATTTCATAAATTGCACGCCTGCCGGAATAGCCGGTGCCATTGCAGCGCGGGCAGCCTGCGGGCCTGTACAGGTACTCTGCCTTCCGGTCCGTCACAGAGGCCAGGAGCATTCTCTCATGTTCATCGGGATGGTAACGCTCCCGGCAGTGGGGACATAATTCCTTGACCAGGCGCTGAGACACGATTCCTGTGAGGGCTGCAGCCGCCATATAGGGAGCCACGCCCATGTCCAGAAGCCTGGTGATGCTGGCTGCGCAGTCATTGGTATGCAGTGTGGAGAGCACCAGATGGCCTGTAATTGCAGCCCTGACTCCCATGGATGCAGTCTCTGAATCTCTCATCTCGCCCACCATGATCACATCCGGGTCCTGTCTCAGGATTGCCCGCAGCGCAGTGGCGAAGGTAAGGCCTGCCTTGATATTCACCTGTACCTGTGAAGCTCCGGAGATCAGCTTCTCCACAGGATCTTCCACGGAAACCACATTGATGCTGCGCTGGGCCAGCTGATGCATGGCCGCGTACAGCGTGGTTGATTTTCCTCCGCCTGTGGGTCCTGTCACCAGCAGGATACCATAGGGCGCTTTGAGAATTTTCTCAAAGACCTCCACCTGACGTTCCGTCATTCCCAGCCGGCGCACGTCCAGGAAGCGGTCGTCCCTGCTGCTGTTCAGCAGTCTCAGCACCAGCTTCTCACCGTAGACAGTGGGCAGCGCGGAGATTCTTAAGTCCGTGCGGATACCGGCCCGGTTGTACTGGTGCTTTCCATCCTGTGGAAGCCTCTTTTCTGCAATGTCCATGCCGCCCATGATTTTGAGCCTTGTGGTGATTGGGCGGTGGGCTTCCATGCTCATGGTGGTGTGGAGGATCAGGTCTCCATTCACCCTGATGCGGATCAGCAATTGATCCTGGGACGGCTCCACATGGATATCGCTGGCGCCCTTTGCGTAGGCCTGCTCGATCAATGTGTTGACCATTTTCACCACAGGCGTTCCCTCCACCCGCTGGCTGACCTCCTTAAAATCCTGGTCCTCTCCCTGGGCCATCACCGCCAGATTTACATCTTCCACCGCGCTGCTTAGCGCATGGTCCCTGTGGACCGACCTGGCACAGCTGATGATATCCTCCGATGCAGCCAGGCAGACTTCCACCTCCAGGCCGGTGATGGCTTCAATTTCATCAAACACATCGAACATCAGGGAATCCCTGGCCGCGACCAGCAGACGCCCTTCCTTGTAATCAATGGGCAGTACCAGGTATTCTTCTGCAAATGTGGGAGACACAGTGCGCACGGCATCCGTATTGATCCTGTAGCCCTTTAAGTCCACCACCGGCAGGCCGTCCCGCTCTCCCAGGCATTTGAGAACGGCTGACTCCGACACATATCCAAAGTCCATCAGAACAGTCTCTAACGGCCTGTCCGGGCGGATCTTCTGGAATTCCAGCGCACGGTTCAGCTGGTTTTCTGTGATGCAGCTGTGCTTCAAAAGAAGCTTTTCAATGGGAATATTCATCGTCTGCTCTTGTCCCCTCCCCTACAAAATGTTATACTTAAGCAAAATCCTATATACTAAAGAGGTTTATGCCATGGATCATTTAAAATTGTTTTACAGTATTGTGTTTCTTGTATATGGCTGCTGTATCGGCAGTTTCCTGAACGGTTGTATCTGGCGCATTCCCAGGGATATCTCTGTGGTAAGGGGCCGGTCGGCCTGCATCCGCTGCGGCCATGTGCTGGGCGCCATGGACATGATCCCGGTTCTTTCCTGGGTGGCCCTCAGAGGGCGCTGCCATTACTGCCGCCAATCCCTTCCCAAGCAGTATCCCATGGTTGAACTGGGCTGCGGACTGATGTACCTGCTCTGTTTTCATGCCCTGGGACTGAATATCCAGGCTGTGCTGGCCTGTCTGCTTGGCTCGGTTCTCTTATTGGCAGCGGTCATTGACGTGAAGTGGCTGTATGTGCCGGACCGCGTTCCATTGATCATTCTGCTGCTGTCCAATGTCTCCCTTTACGCCTCCCGCCTTCCCCTGCTGGGCAACCGGCTGGCCGCCGCTGGCTTTGTGGGCGGTTTCATGCTGTTTCTGGCTGTTCTCACAGACGGCGGCATAGGTGGCGGTGATATCAAGCTGATGACCGCAGGCTGCCTGTATCTCGGTTTCAGCAGGGGTGTGGCTGCATTTTTCTTCAGCTATGTACTGGCAGCCCTGTGGTATATTGTACCCATGCTCCGCGGTAAGCTGGACAGGAAGGACTGTATACCCATGGCTCCATTTTTCGCAGTCTCCATCATGGTGTTCACACTCTGGGGGAAGCAGATGATAGACTGGTATCTGAAGCTTCTGAGATAGCCTATTAATCGCCATAGTAGCGGTAGACGCCGCTGCCCTCCATGCAGATGCTGAGTCCCTCACCCAGGTCCAGCATGTCCCCATCCATATTGTTAAACAGAATATCTCCGTTCATGGAGAAACGGTATCCGTTACATGCTACTGTTGTACTCACTGTGGCCTTGTTTTTTAACGGATACGCTGTCAGAGTAATGCTGACAGACACCCGCTCCGACAGTTCGGTACGGCCTCTTGTCACATACGCCTTTTCCTCCAGCCGGCTTCTTAAGAATGTTTCCCACGGCGATGCATGATCTTCCGTTCCGCCGCCGGGATCTTCGCTGACAGCCCCACTGTCCTCCTCTGTCAGAGGCCCGTCACCAACGGCCTCCTGCTCGTCATCCTCCTCCGTCAGAGGCCCGTCACCAGCGTCCTCCTCCAGCTCGTCATCCCCAGCCTCCTCGTCCCCGGCCGCCGCCTCATATTCCTCACGCACTGTATCACAGTCCTCCTCGAAACATGACCACAGCGTATCCATGGCTTCCGACGTTCTGCTGCTCACTGCCTCGCAGAAGGACTGGTGGATGCTGCGGGCCGTTGTCTGGGCTTCTATGTAGGCGCGGTTGTTCATTGCAGAACGGCGGCTGTACTCCCTCATATACAGAAAACCGGTGGACAGGATTCCCAGAAATGTGATCAGAACCATCACATACACCATACTGCCGCCCATCTTCGCATCAATCTTGTTCATCCGCTGTCTCCTTCCGGACTTCGTGGTGGTACAAGCTCGGAATCACCACATCCTGTCTGTACAGCACACGCTCCCCTTTCTCCCCGTCCGCAGTCACTACCGTCATGCGGATATGGGCCTCCTCCGGACTGGAATCCTTAAAATCCAGCTCCAGATGCATCCCGTCCCGGCTGATGTCCTTAAGGTCCGACGCGCTGAAGCCGGGCCAGGCGGAGGGAGCCGGCAGCTTCAGATTGCCGAAACGGTCCCTGGCTTCCAGCGGCTCCTCAGGACGCACATAGTAACGCAGCAAGCCAGTGTCCATGGGATCTGTATAATAGACATAGGCGTACCGGAGTTCCATCTCAATCTCTGCGTATGCCTGACTGCACATCATCTTCGCGCTCAGCGTCTCATCACAGCGGATATATACATTCAGATGGGAGGAGATAAAGCCCGTCAGAAACAGACCCACCACAGCCGTAATGGCAACTGCCATCACTGTCTCGATCAGTGTAAAGCCAGCATTGCCCCATGAATGTGATTTACTGCTCATTCCGGCCTTATCTGTGCCTGTAAAATGTGATCTGGTTGGAGACTTCCGTCCCCTGTTCACTGACCTTATATTCAAGAAATATTTCCTCCGCCCCGCATTCTGTGTAGGAATCTCCCAAAGGCTCTGTACCGTCCAGTTCAAAATGGACAATCATTCCTGTGCCGGTGGCCTCTCCACCGCCTTCGGCGGCTTTCTCACTCAGCACGTAGCTTAAGCGGTCCATCTGGTATTCCCTGTTGAGTACACTGGCGCTTCCCGCCGCCATGGTCATAAATCCGGTGCTGATCAGCGCTATGAGGGCCACGCTCACCACCACCTCAATTATGGTGAATCCGCCTTTGCCTGACCTTGACGGTTTCTTCATTCCTTTCATGCGCCATACCCTCCGCTTTCTACCGAACTTCTGCACCTTCAACAAAATAAAAGCATACATCCATGGAACACTGAACGCCCTGGAACTCGGGATTGTCCGAAGCGTCTCTGCCATATACAGCGGTGGCTTCCAGTTTATCCGTGACCACGCTCTTATCCGCACTGTAAATCTGTTCCGCCATGGCCGCAGCCTGTTCAAATGTCTCGGAATCCAGCTCCATACTCACCTGTATATATTTTAAAGGGACTTCATCCAGTTCATATACAATCTCATTGCTGCTTGGCAGTTTCCGCTCCACCGGCGCCGGATCTCCGATTTCCATCCTGCGGATATCCACGCCCGACTCCGCAGCCATCTGAAGCAGCAGGCGGTCAACCTCCACATCTTCCAGATTTATGTAGAAGAAATCAGTCCCGCTTTCAGCTGCACCATCAACGCTCAGCTGCGGCTGCCGGTTCAGATACAGTTCCATCTGCTCCCTCCGGACTTCCAGCTGGGACAGACGTTCCCTGGCCTCCCCAAGGCGGTCCAGCTGTGGCCGGACTACCTGATTCCAGCCCAGAAACCAGATTAAAACCACCACCAGGATAGAGATGAGGACGTATTCCCGTTTACTGAGTCTTTCCATTCCCATCCCCCTTTGGATTCAGCATGCTGCTGATATCCAGATAGATTCTGTCATTTTCCCAGACATCGGCCTCATATCGCCACAGTGAATGGCTCACACCTGGAAAATGTTCACTGAGCCGGATCTGCTCTACCAGCTCCGGGGCACTCTCTGGGCCGGACATGGAGATTGTCATGTCAAGGGTTCCGGTCTGGCTGCTGTACGCCATTGATTCCAGGCTCATATCCTCATCCAGGCAGTTCACAATGGTATCGTAATCTGTCATGGACAGGCATTTTATATTCCGCAGACGCCACTCCTGGCGTTTCATATCCTGCTCCACGTCACCTCTCGCAGAGGCGTTCTTCTGCTGTTCCAGATATTGCTGGTATTGCTCCTGTCTGTCCCCTTCCTGCATAAATTCAGAATTTTCCCGGATCATTCCCATGGTATCCAGCATATCGGCCCTGGTATACAGCCATAACCCCATCACTGCCGCCGCGTTGACGCCGGCCAGCAGCAGAAGCCTTGCACCTCTTCCCACAGTGAACAGTCCATTACCGGACAGCATGGCCAGGTTCCTGGCCCTCAGCAGATCAGGTGTATCCCTCCGTTTAAACTGCTGGTCTGCAGCGCAGACCGCCAGAACCCTTCCATATACAGACAGATCCAGAGGCCCGGTCCCTTTGGCGCAGCGGACCTGGAGATCCAGGCAGTCCACAGGGATCTCTAAAGTATCCTGTATGTACTCAGCCGCAGCCTCGGCGGAAGTGATCCTGCTGGGCATCATGATGATCCGTTTGAGAGTGTCCGCCTCGTTCCTTTTGGAATAAAACTGCATCAGCTTACGGATCTGGTCCGTCAGCTCCTCGTACAGGAATTCCATTGCGTTTTCTTCACAGAAATGCTGGACATTGAGCCGGATATTTCTGGACAGAAGGCAGTGCCCTTCCTTCACAAGGCGCAGATATACCTGATGTTCATCCAGCTCCACCATCACCGCTGCCGCAGGATTATTCTTGTACCAGCAGGCCAGCTTGGCCATACAGTCCCGCAGCACCAGCAGCCGTTCACAGTGAAGTCCTGCCTGGCGGAACTCTCCGAACTTTCCCTCCAGCTGTGTTCTGCTGGCGGCATATGCCAGCACATGGCGCTCCTTCTTGTTTTCTCTGGGCCGCAGAATATCCATGTCCGCCACCAGCGCCCCGCTGTTCTCCCTGGAATAGGCGATCTCATTGTAAATCATCTGCCGTGTCAGGCGCTTTGAAGCAGACGGCAGATGCATCTCCTTACAGATGATCTCCGAATAGATACCGGAGACCACCATCCGCTTGTCCATCAGGCCGTTTGAGCTGATAAAGCTGCTCAGCGACTCCTCCAATGGTTCAGTCCCTGTATCCACACAACCTGCTTTCTTTATTACAAATCCGTCTGCGCCGCACCGGCCGCAGATATAGGTAATCTGTTTTTCTTCCAGACAAAGATAATACTTCACCTGTCTCCTCCTTATCATCACAGCATCTGGGAATACATGGTGTAAATGGGCACCATGATGGCCATTACAATACTTCCCACCACAAGGGCCATGAGAATCATCATGCCTGGTTCCACCAGCGCGATCATCTGGCTCAGGGCACGAAGCGCCTCCTTCTCATAGAATTCGCCGGTATCCCTCAGCACGCTTTCCAGGCTGCCGGATTCCTCGCCGGCCACCACCATGGAAATAAACATGGGCAGAAATATGTTCTTGCGCTTCAGCGACTGGGACAGCAGCTCACCCTTTCTCAAATCCTCGGAAACCTGCTTAAGACATTCACCGATGTAAGCATTTCCCATCACCCGGCTGGTTACATCCAGACTGGTGAGTATACTGATTCCGCTGCCGTACAGCACTGAAAATGTGGCTGCAAAACGCGATGTATAGACCGTCTTCATAAGCCGCCCCGCCACCGGCAGCCTTAAAAGGCATCCATCTGTCCAGAGCTTCACCGATGGCCTGGCCAGCAGGAATGCGCCCAGGATCACAAGTCCGGCACATATAAACAGAATCAGAATCCCATGGTTTTTAAGCAGAGCGCTGAGTTTCATCATAAAACGCGTAATAGCCGGCAGCTCTGTGCTGGATAGCATGGATGCGAACCGGGGCAGAACAGCCGTCAGCATAAACGCGGTAGATATCAGAGTGACGATAAACAAGATAACCGGATATGTCATGGCACTCTGCACTTTCCCGCCAAGTTCCGCCTCCTGGTTGTAGTGCTCTGCCATCTTTTTCATAATATGGTCCAGAGAGCCGCTGGACTCTCCTGTCTCAACCATGTGGATCAGCAGATCCGGAAATGTTCCCGACATCTCCTCCATGGCTTCCGACAATGTCCGTCCCTTCTGAACGGTCATGTTCAGACGGATCAGCGCATTCTTAAGCGCCTTGTCCTGGGACGCCTCTCCGCAGATCGATAAGGCCTTGGATACTGGGATTCCAGCGGAAAGCATGGCCGCCATCTGACGGCAGAAGGGCGAGAGCACCTTAATCTTCAACCGGTGGCTCCCGGCGCTGTCTCTTTTGGCAGTCTCCCTGTGATACTCGCAGCAATATAATCCCCTTTTATGAAGCAGCTCCAAAAGCGCCTGATCATCCGCTGCCTCAAGTAAGCCTGACTTGACAGATCCGTTTGCCCCGCAGGCCTTGTACCGGTACAGTGTCATTTCATACCATCCTTTCACCTGTTCTGCGGCACGCAAAACCGGCTTTATCCGATATCCTGATCAGATAAAGCCGGTGAGTTGTCCCGCTTATGGCCTGACTTCTATAAACCGCTCAACGGAATTGATTCTGAGCCGGTTCATAACTGTAGCCGATTTCTGACAGCACAATGGCTATATCATGTTTCTGCACTTCCATGGACCTGCATAATTCGTCCAGAGAAGCGTAATTATCCCTCAGCTGTGTATTGATATAACTCAATAAAATAGCCGGATCTTTGGGCAGAGTGTTCATCTCCAGAATCATCCTTTCATACCACACTTGTAACAATATTATTAGCCCCTATTAATTTCATTGTCAAGTCCCTTTTTACAATTTTCTTCAAAATTTGTAATTTAAATGTAACATTTCCAAATTTTGACAACATTTGTCACGGAGACGGACAAAAAACGGACCATCAACCGTCAGCCGGTTGATGGTCCGCCCTGTCTTACTCCACATATGCAATCAGTTTATTTTTGTCCTCAGAGACATCGATCACTATGGCATTCCCTGCGCGCACTCCGTCCCCCAGGATAATTCTGGCCGCCAGAGTCTCCACATTTTTCTGCAGATACCGCTTCAGCGGGCGGGCGCCGTACACAGGGTCATACCCCTTCTCTGTCACAAATTCCTTGGCCTGCTCCGTCAGTTCAATGGTCAGCTCCTTGTCGGCCAGGCGCCGGTTCAGATCCGCCACACACAGATCCACGATTCCACTGATATTGTCCCTGGTCAGGGGCTTAAACAGGATCGTTTCATCCAGACGGTTTAGGAACTCCGGCCGGAAATGTGCTCTCAGATCATTTAACACGGCCTGTTCTGTCTCAGGTGTGATCCTGCCGTCATTTCCAATTCCTTCCAGCAAATACTGGGAGCCGATATTGGAGGTCAGGATCAGAATGGTATTCTTAAAGTCCACTGTCCGTCCCTGGGAGTCAGTAATCCGGCCGTCATCCAGCACCTGCAGCAGCACATTGAACACATCGGGATGCGCCTTTTCCACCTCGTCAAAGAGCACAACGGAGTAGGGCTTGCGCCGCACGGCCTCCGTCAGCTGTCCGCCCTCATCGTACCCCACATATCCTGGAGGCGCTCCGATGAGACGGGCCACGGAATGTTTCTCCATGTACTCACTCATATCAATACGGACCATGTTGGTCTCGTCGTCAAAGAGCGCGGACGCCAGGGCCTTGGCCAGCTCCGTCTTGCCCACGCCGGTGGGGCCTAAGAACAGGAAGGAACCGATGGGTTTGCTGGGGTCCTTGATCCCTGCCTTGGAACGGATGATTGCCTCCGTCACCTTCTCTACGCCCTCCTCCTGGCCGATCACCCGCTTGTGCAGCAGTTCATCCAGATGCAGGGTTTTGCTCCGCTCACTCTCCGTCAGCTTTGCCACCGGGATACCGGTCCACTTGGAGATAATCTTGGCGATCTCGTCCTCGGTTACGCTCTCGCGCACCAGGCTTAAGTCCTCGCTTCTGACCCGCTCCTCCTCCGCTTCCAGCTCCTTCTGAAGCTGCGGAAGCTTTCCGTACTGCAGCTCCGCGGCCTTGTTCAGGTCGTATTTCTGCTGGGCATCCTGAATCTGGCGGTTGACCACCTCAATCTCCTCCCGAAGGCTGGACAGGCGGTCCACACTGGCCTTCTCATTCTCCCACTGGGCCTTCCTGGCTGTGAACTCATCATGCAGCTCCGCCAGCTCTCTCTGAAGATCTGCCAGACGGTCCTGGCTCAGCCGGTCCGTCTCCTTCTTAAGGGCAGCTTCCTCAATCTCCATCTGCATCACCTTGCGGGACATCTCATCCAGCTCCGCCGGAAGGGTATCCAGCTCGGTCTTGATCATTGCACAGGCCTCATCCACCAGGTCAATGGCCTTATCCGGCAGGAACCTGTCTGTGATATAGCGGTCGGACAGGGTGGCTGCGCTGACCAGGGCAGAATCCGTGATCTTCACCCCGTGGAACACTTCGTAGCGCTCCTTCAGTCCACGGAGGATGGAAATAGTGTCCTCCACCGTAGGTTCATCCACTGTCACCGGCTGGAAACGGCGCTCCAGGGCCGCATCCTTCTCAATGTACTTGTGATACTCATTGAGGGTGGTAGCACCGATACAGTGAAGCTCACCGCGGGCCAGCATGGGCTTTAACATATTGCCCGCATCCATGGAGCCTTCGGTCTTGCCCGCGCCCACAATGGTGTGCAGCTCATCAATAAACAGGATGATCTGCCCGTCGCTTTTCTTCACCTCGTCCAGCACCGCTTTCAGGCGCTCCTCAAATTCTCCCCGGTACTTGGCTCCTGCCACCAGGGCGCCCATATCCAGGGCAAACAGCTTCTTATCTTTTAAGCCGTCCGGCACATCCCCGCGCACGATCCGCTGCGCCAGGCCTTCCACCACAGCGGTCTTGCCTACGCCGGGTTCACCGATCAGCACAGGATTGTTCTTGGTCTTGCGGGAGAGTATCCTGACTACGTTGCGGATCTCGCCGTCACGGCCGATCACCGGGTCCAGCTTCTGGTCTCTGGCCCTCTCCACCAGGTCATAGCCGTACTTTGTCAGCGTATCATAGGTTGCCTCCGGGTTGTCACTGACTACCCGCTGGTTGCCGCGGACAGTGGACAATGCCTGCAGAAAACGGTCCCTGGTGATATTGTACATCTTGAACAGGGCCTTCACCTGACGCCCCGGCTGTTTTAAAAGGGCCAGGAACAGATGCTCCACGGAAACGTATTCGTCCCCCATGGCCTTGGCCTCGTCCTCTGCGCTGACCAGCACTTTATTCAGATCAGTGCTGATATAGAGCTGCCCGCTCCCGCTGACCTTGGCCAGCTTCTCTATGGACTGCTTGGTCTCATTTATAAACATTTCCCCCTGAATCTCCATCTTTGTAATGAGCTTCAGGATCAGAGAGTCCTCCAGCGTCAGCAGGCTGTACAGCAGATGCTCCTGGTCGATCTGCTGGTTGCCGTACTCATACGCAAGCTTTTCACAGTTGTTCACTGCTTCCATTGACTTCTGCGTAAATTTATTAATATTCATCACTTATTCCTCCTCGTAACGGGTTGGCGGCTGTATCCAGCCGCTAATGTGCAATACATGTCATCCTTATCTGGAGCGGTTGTTCACCAGCTAGTGCCTCCGCTCTTTGTTCTATCCGTACTATAACACGCTTTGTTAGCACTGTCAAGGGTCGAGTGCTAATTATTTATTAATAATATGTATTTGCTTTATGTCGTTTCAGTGGTAGAATAAGCTCGGAATTTACTTTAGGAGGAAATGAGTTTATGAATACCAACCGTTCCTGGTACAAGAGGGGAATCCACGACGGAGTTCCCATTGCCCTGGGATACCTGGCTGTTTCGTTCACGCTGGGTATTGCCGCGAAAAATGCGGGGATGGCTGCGCCCGCCGCCGCACTGATGTCCGCTACCAATAATACATCTGCAGGAGAGTTCGCAGCCCTGGGCCTGATGACTGTGGGCGCCACCTACATGGAAATGGCAGGCGCCCAGCTCATCATTAATCTGCGATATTTTTTAATGTCCTGCGCCCTGTCCCAGAAGCTGCCCCAGGGGCTGCCTTTTTTCCACCGGCTGCTGATTGCCTATGGGGTCACGGATGAGATCTTCGGAATCTCGGTGGCTTCCGGCTCTGTCTTAAACCCATTTTATACATATGGTGCCATCAGCGTGGCTGCCCCCAGCTGGGCCCTGGGCACCTGGCTGGGTGTGGTGTCGGGCGGCATGCTGCCCGGCCGTACCTTAAGCGCCCTGAACGTGGCCCTCTATGGCATGTTTATCGCAGTGATTGTCCCACCCGCCAGAAAACAGAAGATCCTGGCAGGCCTGATCACCGCCTCCATGGCAGCCAGTCTGCTCTTCGCCTGCCTGCCTGTTGTAAACAACATCTCGTCCGGGATGCGGATCATTATTTTAACAGTGCTCATCGCAGGAATTGGGGCTGTCCTGTTCCCCATTGACGAGGAGGACACAGAGGAGGCAGTTTATGAAGCATAATGTATACCTGTATATCCTGGTGATGGCGCTGGTCACCTACGCAATCCGCTGCCTGCCCCTGACCCTGATCCGCAGACCCATTAAAAACCGGACGGTCCGGTCCTTCCTTTATTATGTGCCTTACGTGACCCTGGCAGTTATGACCTTCCCATCCATCCTGACCGCCACCTCCAGCCCCTACTCCGCCATGGCCGGATTCCTGGCGGCCCTGGCCCTGGCCTACCGCGGAGCCGGACTGTTCCGGGTAGCGGCAGGCGCCTGCTGGCTGGTGTTTGTGCTGGAGCTGTTCCTATAGGGGCTGTTCCTATAGGGGCTGTTCTGACAGCGTCCGGTGCATCACGGGTAGATGGTCAGCTGTCCGTCTCTCAATTGATACCGGAGAATCCTCTGCGCCGTCTTACCTGAGTTCTGGACAGCGGCCAGATCCTGGGTACCCACGGAGTGCTGCAGGCCAGAGACCCCTTCATGGGACTGGTCAAGGGGTGCGGACACTGCTATTTGTTCTTCAAAATAAAAAGAGGTGATGGCACTGATGCTGAGCAGCACCAGCACAGTCCAGAATATGGCGTTCTCAGCCACCCGGCCCATCAGCCTTCTCATTCCCAGCCTGGGCGCCGGGATATCTGCGGGAATCTTCATAAGGGATCTCCATCCATCTGTTTCATTTCTATAAACTATGGAATTTTCTGTCCAATTATACAGAATAAACAGGCGCTGCGCGGAAACTTCTTCCGTGCAGCGCCGCATATTCAGGCATGTATAAAAATACAGGACTCCGCCAGTCTTTCATAGGGCCTATCTGATTGAATA
>URUZ01000105.1 GCA_900551225.1 uncultured Clostridium sp. | reverse complement strand
CTTATGCGGCAGTTCAGGAGTGTGGGCTGCTGCTGCCTCCGCTGAAGCCGTTTCCTCTGCTTCCGGTTTCTCATTATCCGGAATCTTTAAATCCTTGGCGCTGTCCGCGGCCTTCTGGGCCATCACCTGTTCCACCAGGGCGCCGGGTTCCTTGTCCAGCCCCTTCTGGGCTTTCAACATATCCCATATGGTGTCGTGCATCCAGCTGACCGTATCGCTGAGCACCTTGTTTTCGGCATCCAGATCCATGATCACATTGCAAAGCTCTGCGATTGTCTCGCGGCTGTTAAACCGTTTGTGGGGAGCGGTGATACGTGCCATAATGGAGGGATTCCGCTTCAGCATCTCCATGGCCAGAAAATTATCCCGTTCCTCGCAGGTCATTTTCATAAACTCTGTGTAATACATTTTGAGCATGCACATGGCTTTGCCGCCGTCTCCGCATTTGGGGCAGGCGGGATGCCTCGATGTCTGATAATAAGCGTAGTGACCGCAATCCGGGCAGTAAAATACTGCTAGTTCGCGCATATAGAAAACCTCCCTTTCTGTTTCCGTATCCTAAGCTGTATGTAAAATGTCTATCGGAGAGACAAAACCCCCCTATATAATATTAATAACGGCAAAACCGCCAAAATATACCATGAGAAGATGAAAACTACGATTTTTTGGCAATATATACAAAAATACGGCAGAACTTTTAGCAAGTCTGCCGTATCTTTTCCTCTGATTGTGTGTCAGGTCGCCCTGAACGTTTGAACGGATGTATGGTTATCAGGGGTAAATTGCATGTGAGGCGGATGGAGCCGGGGCGATTACTGCTGTACGACGCCCTCGGTATTTACAACCCATACCTTCTCGTTTTCGTCTTTGAAATCCTTAAAGCCATTGCCCAGCTCCGGCTTGGAGGCGGACTTGGAGGAGGAACCTGCCTTCTGTACGGTGCCGCTGGCATTTACCAGGTACTGCTTGCCGTTCAGCTCTACGGGAGCGTAGCGCAGATCCTTGTCAGCTTCCTGACGCAGGCCGTAGTTATAGAGCACGTTGTCCTTGATACCGTGGAAGCCCTGGCCCTTGTTGGAACCGTCGGTGTTGAAGTACCAGTTCTGATTCTCATCGGTCTTCTCATCATAGATCACCTGCTTGCCGGTTCTCATGACGCCGTCGTCGCCGAAGTAGAAGTTGCCGATCTCGCCGTCGTCCTTGTTCACAACCTGCTTGCCGGTCTGCATTTCACCCTTGGTGTTGAATGCATACTTCTTGGAGTCGATGGAGAACAGCTCCAGGCCCTTGGAGGCATGGTAAGGCTTGCCGTTCTTGAAATAGAAGCGGTAGGTCTCGTCCTCATCGCTGATGCCTTCCACGCCCTCGATGGATCTCCATCCGGTTACGCGCTTGCCATCTGCGTCGTAATACTGATATCCTGCAACGCTGTCGGCTGCGGGAGTGGCTTCAGAGGCTGTGGCAGTCTCGCCCTCAGCGGCGGTCTCTACAGGCAGCTTGTACCAGCCGGTCTGCATACGTCCGTCCTCGAAGGTGTAGTAAGCGCCGTCGATCTTCTTGTCTACTTCATTCTCCACGCGCTTGCCGCTGCGGTCGTAGTAGAACCAGGACTCAGTTACGTCCGGATCATCGGTCTCGTCTTCCAGGATGATCCATCCTGTCTTCATCTTGCCGTCGCCGTCCTCGCCCATATAGTAGTTGTAGCCGTCTACTGTGATGGAACCTGTCTGCATATGGCTGTCTTCGTTAAAGTAATATGTGCTTCCTTCAATGGTAATCCAGCGGGAGGTAACCGCTTTACCGTCTTTTCCGTAATAATACCAGTAATATTCCGGCTCGCTTTCATCATTGCCATAGTCTTCGTTTTCTACGGAGTACCATGTGTTGGTGGCGCGCTTGCCGTCTTCTCCTACGTAATACTCATCTACCTGTGTGTCGATTGCGCGCATTCCCTCAGAATCCAGGTAATACCAGTCGTCACCGTTCTTCTTCCAGGTGTCGGTCAGTAAATAACCATCGGAGTCGTAGTATACCCAACCCCCATTTTCCTCAGTCCAGCCGGCTGCTGCCGCATAGACATTAGATACAGGTGCATTGGATAACAGGTTGGGCGCAAATGCCGCCATCAGCGCGGTAGTGGATAATACAGCCAGAACTTTTGTGTGTTTTTTCATAATATAAAGTCTCTCCTTTTGAAATGTAAAATGTTGCTTCGTCTGTGGCCGAAAACCCGTTGTTGCATTACGAACATGATTATAACGGATAGAACCGCTGTTGAATAGTGATGGTTATTGGAAGTTCTGGAAGCAGATGGGGATAGGGGGGATTCCCGGAAATGTCTCCGGCCCGGCCCGGATGGGGGACCCCTTGAAAATGCGGCCCGCAGTCCGGGGCCAATGAAAAACAGTAGGCTTTTATAAGAAGTTATGCTATACTAAGAACACTTAGTGAGGTGGTTTTAGGCTGAGTGAACAAGGGATACTTTCATTATATAAAATTGACGGCTTATCAGAGGAGAAGATGTATATGAAGAAAAGATTGTCCGATTACATCGCCGCAAGGCTTGTGGAGGAAGGAATCCGGCAGGTATTTACAGTGACCGGCGGAGGAGCTATGCACCTGAATGACGCCCTGGGACATGAGGAGGGGCTGCACTGTCTGTACAACCATCATGAACAGGCCAGCGCCATGGCGGCGGAAGCCTACGCCAGAATCCACAACCGGATTGCTGCGCTGTGCGTGACCACAGGGCCAGGCGGAACCAACGCCATCACCGGCGTGGTAGGCGGATGGCTGGACTCCATTCCCATGCTGGTGCTGTCGGGGCAGGTGCGCTATGACACCACGGCCCGCTGGTCCGGTGTGGGTATCCGCGCCATGGGCGATCAGGAATTCGATATCTGCAAATCCATTGACTGCATGACCAAATATAATGAGATGGTGACAGATCCCATGCGCATCCGTTTCTGTCTGGAGAAGGCGCTGTACCTGGCCCAGTCCGGACGGCCCGGCCCCTGCTGGCTGGACATCCCCTTGAATGTGCAGTCCGCGGCCATTGAGACTTCGGAGCTGGCAGGCTTTGATCCGGCTGCATATGGGGCGGGCGGCACAGGCTGGGCTTCGCCTGAGGCAGAGGCAGCCCATGGCATAGAAGCGGACCGGGCCGGCTGCGGGGAGAAGCGCCAGGTGCTTCCCGGTTCTGTTTCAAAGGAGACAGCCCGGGCCATTGTCCAGAAGATCAGGGCAGCCAGACGGCCTGTGATCAATGCAGGCAACGGCATCCGCATCGGCGGCGCATTTCCTGTATTCCGGCAGGTGGCGGCGAAACTGGGCATTCCGGTGATCACCGGCTGGGACAGCGAGGATCTGATGTGCGATGACGATCCCCTGTATGTGGGACGCGCAGGTAACATGGGGGACCGCCCCGGCAATTTCGCCATTCAGAACAGCGATCTGGTGCTGTCCATAGGAAGCCGCCTGAGTATCCGCCAGGTTGGGTATAATCATAAGACATGGGCCAGGGCGGCCTATGTGATTGTCAATGATATTGATGAGGAGGAGCTTAAAAAGCCCTCTGTGCACAGTGATATGAAGGTTCACGCCGATGCCAAAGATCTGCTGGAGCAGATGGACCTGGTGCTGGATGAGATCCTGGAACAGGAGGGGGCTGTGCAGCTCTTTGACGGCGGGGAAGGCCTCCCGGGCATGAACTGGAGTGAGACCTGCCGGATGTGGAAGGAGAAATACCCAGTGGTGCTGCCGAAGCATTTTGCCCACAGCGATGAGGAGCCGGTCAATGTATACGCCATGATCAAGGAGGTCAGCGACCGGCTGGAGGAGGACCAGGTCACTGTGGTGGGCAACGGCTCCGCCTGTGTGGTGGGCGGCCATGCCTGGGTGATCAAAAAGGGGCAGCGGTTTATCACCAACTCAGCCATTGCGGCCATGGGCTATGATCTGCCGGCGGCCATCGGAGCCTGGACGGCTTCCAGGGACCAGCAGTGCTTCCGCCAGGGAGAACGGGTCACAGGCAGGGATCTGATCCTTCTCACAGGGGACGGAAGTATCCAGATGAATCTGCAGGAGCTGCAGACCATCATCCACCATGAGATGAATATCAAGATCTTTTTGATCAACAACGGCGGCTACCATTCCATCCGCCAGACCCAGAAGAATTTCTTCGGGGAGCCGCTGGTGGGCATCGGCGAGGACAGCGGAGACTTAAGCTTCCCGTCCATGGAGAAGCTGGCCTCGGCATACGGTTACCCCTATGTGGCGGTTCACCACAACAGCCAGCTGGCGGAGGCGGTGGAGCAGACCCTGGCCATGGACGGTCCGGTGATCTGCGAGGCGTTTGTGAGCTTTGACCAGAATTTCGAGCCCAAGTCCTCAGCTAAACGGCTGCCGGACGGCACCATGGTGTCCCCGCCCCTGGAAGATCTGTCCCCCTTCCTGCCGGACGAGGAGATGGACGCCAATATGATTATCCCGAGAATTAAGGAGTAAACAGTAATATGCGCATTGTTTTGACAGGAGCCACCAGTTTTATCGGCCGGGCGGCGCTGGATATACTGACTGAGGAAGGCCACCAGGTATTGGCCGCGGTGCGTCCCGGTTCGCCGGGGCGGGCCGCTCTTGAGGGACGCCGGGGTGTGGAGATACTGGACTGCACCCTGGCGGACATTTCTTCATTAAAGGGCCATCCGGGCCTGAAGGATGGGGCGGACGGCTGGCTGCATCTGGGCTGGGAGGGCGCGGGTAGCGCCAATCGCCAGGATTCCCAGGTCCAGCACAGGAATATCGGCTATGCCTTGGATTCTCTGGAGACTGCCGCTGCGGTGGGCTGCGGGCGTTTCCTCTTCAGCGGCTCCCAGGCGGAGTACGGAATCTGCCGGGATGTGATGAGGGAAGATATGGAGTGCCATCCGGTGTCAGAGTACGGCAAGGACAAGCTGCAGGTGTGCATGAGAGCGGCGGAATTGGCTGGGAAGCTGGGAATCGGCTATATCCATACCAGGATCTTCAGCGTCTACGGTCCGGGGGACCATCCCTGGTCCCTGGTGGAGACCTGCCTGGACGCGTTCCTTGGCGGGGGGCATATTGAACTGGGGGCTTGTACCCAGCAGTGGAATTACCTGTACGTCACGGATGCAGCCATGGCTTTGGCGCAACTTTTGCTTGGCAAGGCGTCCCCCGGCGTGTATAATGTGGCGGGGGAGGATACCAGGCCCCTTAAATCATATATAGAAGAGATCCACCGCCTGTGCGGCGGGGGAGGCACTTATTCCTACGGGGAACGTCCGCCCAACGCGGGAGGCGTGGTGTCCCTGCGCCCGGACATCGCCAGACTGAAGGCGGGGACCGGGTGGGAAAGCCGGGTGGATTTTAATACAGGAATCAACAGCATGATCGCTGCTGGTCACCGAGGGATCAAAGGAGAGAGAATGTCATGAAACGATGCATCGCCTGCGGCGCGACCCTATGGGAGACGCCGCTGCTTACATTAGATAACATGCCGGCATCGGCACAGAACATACCGGATGCAGAAACAGTGGGGGAGGACCAGGGGCTGACTCTGGATCTCTGCCAGTGCAGCGGCTGCGGCCTTGTCCAGTTCGACTGTGAGCCGGTGGACTATTACCGCGATGTGATCCGGGCCGGCGGATTCTCCACCACCATGGTGGAGCTGCGCCGCTACCAATACAAGCATCTGATTGAAACCTACAATCTGCAGGGGAAACGCTTCATTGAGGTGGGCTGCGGACAGGGCGAATTCCTGAAAGTCCTGACAGAGTTCCCGGTGGAGGCCCACGGTCTGGAGCACGACCCCAGGCTGGTGGAGCTGGCCAGGAATCAGGGGCTGTCGGTGGAGCAGGGATTTACGGAGACCGAGGACACGGAGTTTGAGGGCGGTCTCTATGATGTGTTCCTGTCTTTTAACTATCTGGAACACCAGCCGGACCCGGGTACCATGCTGCAGGCCATTTACCGCAATCTGGACGATGACGGCATGGGCTTAATTACAGTGCCCAGCTTTGAGTATATTATGGACCACAACGGTTACTATGAGCTGATCCGGGATCACATCGCCTACTATACATTTGATACCCTGGCATCGCTGTTGGAGCGCAACGGCTTCCAGGTGCTGGAATGTGAAATGCTGAACCGGGATACCTTATCCATGGTGGTGAAGAAACGCCCCCAGATGGAGGCTGGCAATCTGCTGGACGGTTATGTGGAGCTTCGCAGGGAGATGGACACCTATTTAAAATACCTGTCCGCCTGGAAGAAAAAGACGGCGATCTGGGGTGCAGGCCACCAGGGCTTTACCCTGGCGGCAACCACCAAGTTGGGAAAGAGGGCAGAGTACATCATCGATTCAGCCCCCTTTAAACAGGGCAGGTTCGCGCCCGCCTCCCATCTGCCCATTGTGGCGCCGGAATATTTCTTCGAGCATCCCGTGGAGGCCATTGTGATCACCGCGCCGGGGTATACGGATGAGATAGCCAGGAATATTGAGGAGTTGTTCGGCGATAAGGTGGAGGTCATGGCCATGCGGTCCAATCACCTGGAGCGCATAAAGGGGCCGTCCCACGGAGGCCGGTAGAGGCTGGGAAGGAATTGGGGCAGGACGGGATTATATGGCTGGAAGGCATTATATTCGGGAAGGAATCAGACAATGGAACGAGTAGTGATAACAGGCGCCACCGGCTTTCTGGGCAGGAATCTGGCCAGGGTGTGCCTGGAGAATAAAATGGAGGTCTTTGCCCTGGTGCGGCCGGACTCCGCCAATCTTAAAAATCTGCCGGACCACCCCTGCCTTCACATTGTGAGCTGCGGGCTGGAGCAGGTAATGGACTGTGTGGACCAGATCTGCCATGCGGACGGTTTCTTCCACTTTGCCTGGGGCGGGGTCAACCGCCAGGAGATTGACTCCCCACAGGTGCAGGCCAGAAATGTGGCCGGCTCCCTGGAGTGCGTCCGGGCTGCCCATGCCCTGGGCTGCCGTGTGTTCATGGACGCCGGCTCCCGGGTGGAGTACGGAACGCCCGGCGTGATCATGCAGGAGGACATTCCCTGTGAGCCTGTGAACCAGTACGGGAAGGCCAAGCTGGAATTTTACCAGAAGGCCTTGCCGCTGTGCGAGGAACTGGGCATGAAGTATTTTCATCTGCGGTTTTTCAGCGTTTACGGCCGCGGGGACCATCCCTGGTCCATTATCTCCACACTGGTGCGCGAGCTGCCTGAGGGAAAGACGGTTTCACTCAGCGCCTGCCGCCATTTGTGGAATTTTATGTATATAGAGGACGCGGTGCAGGCAGTATATGAGTTATACAGGCACGCGGACCAGAACCCTTCCGCCATTGTCAATGTGGCTGGGGAGGATACAAGGCCTCTTAGGTCCTTTGTGGAGGAGATCCATGAGATCACCGGCCGCTGCGGGCAGCCGGAGTACGGCACTTTTGTCCAGGCAAAGGAGGGCGCGCTGTCCATCCAGCCGGACATTACCAGGCTGAAGGCATTTACCGGAGGCGGCTATGAGGAGAAATACACCTTCCGCAGAGGCATTGAAGAGACTTTAGCACGTAACACACCTTAGAGAAAGAAGAAGCGTAAAGAAAAGATGAAAAAGATCAGCATTTTGATTCCCTGTTATAATGAAGAGGAAAATGTAGGCCCAATCAGCCAGGCTGTGATCCAGATCATGGAACAGCAGCTGTCCCAGTACGCCTTTGAGCTGGTGTTTATCGACAACGACTCCACGGACCGCACCAGGGATATTCTGCGGGAAATGTGCGCAGGCGACCGCCGGATCAAGGCCATATTGAATGCCAGGAACTTCGGGCAGTTCAATTCACCCTATTATGGCATGCTGCAGGTCACCGGTGACTGTGTCATTGAGATGGTGGCGGATTTCCAGGACCCGGTGGAGATGATCCCCAAGTACATCCAGGAGTGGGAAAAGGGCTATAAAATTGTCATTGGAATCAAGACCAGCAGCCGGGAGAACAAGCTCATGTACTGGCTGCGCAGCTGCTACTATAAAACCATTAAAAAGCTGTCGGACGTGGAGCAGATCGAGCATTTTACCGGCTCAGGGCTCTATGACCGGGAGTTTATTGAGATTCTGAGAAATCTGGATGACCCCACCCCCTTTCTGCGGGGAATTGTGGCGGAGCTGGGTTACCGGCGCAAGGAAATCCCCTACGAGCAGCCCAAACGCCGGGCGGGCAAGACCCACAATAACTTCTACCGGCTCTATGACGCGGCCATGCTGAGCGTCACCTCCTACACAAAGGCAGGACTCCGCCTGGCTACGCTGTTCGGAGGCGTGTGCATTGTGGCCAGCATGCTGGTGGCTCTGGTGTATCTGGTGATGAAGCTGATCTGGTGGGACCGTTTCCCCGCAGGCATGGCTCCGATGCTGATTGGAATGCTGTTTCTCGGCTCTGTGCAGATCTTTTTTGTGGGTCTGCTGGGCGAATATATTATGAGCATTAATCAGCGGGTGATGAAGCGTCCTCTGGTGATTGAGGAGGAGCGACTGAATTTTGAAGAGGAAGAAGAACGATGAAATACAAAATTGACGTGGTGCGTATCCGGGAAAATTCTATTACCTTAAACGGCTGGGTGATCGGCAGATCACCGGAGAGCAAGGCCACCTTCCGGGTGGAGGATGAACGCCGCAATCCGGTGAAGTTTAAGTGTGTGCCCACGCGCAGGGATGATGTGAGCCAGATCTATTTCAAAAAGAGCTGTGACCGGGACTTTGGGTTTGACATCCGCTTTCCCTATGAGCGGGGGAAGAGCTATTATCTGCTGATCCGCTGTGAGGGGAAGCAGGCCAGGATCAAGTACAATGAGGAGCTGATCGGCAGGCGGGCCAGCGTTGCCCACAAGCGGATGGAGAAGATCCGGGATCTGATGAATATGGAGACAGTCCATGTGGCAGTGGATTTCTGGAAACAGCACGGGCTGAAGGCCCTGGTGTTAAAGTCCAGGCACAAGCTGCAGGGGCTGGACAATGATTACGATTACGGGGAGTGGTATGAGCTGACCAAGCCTTCCCAGGAGGAGCTGGCGGAGCAGAGGAAGAAGCTGTTCGACTTTGAGCCGAAGCTGTCCATCGCCATTCCTGCTTACAAGACGCCGGAGCGGTATCTCAGGGAGATGCTGGATTCCATATTGGGTCAGACGTATACCAACTGGGAGGTCTGCATTGCGGACGGAAGCCCTAAGGGCGAGAGCCTGGAGCGGGTGCTGAGAAAGTATGCGGAGAAGGACAGCCGGATTCGTTACCAGATTCTGGGAGAGAATAAGGGGATTTCCGGGAATACCAATATGGCCATGGATATGGCCAGGGGAGATTTCCTGGTGCTGGCGGATCACGATGATACGCTGACGCCCAACGCGCTGTATGAGGTGGTGAAGGCCATCAATGAGCATCCCAGCTGCCAGGTGATTTATTCTGATGAGGACAAGCTGGATATGGACGGCAAGGCGCTGTTCGACCCGCATTTTAAGCCGGACTTTAACCCGGATCTGCTGACCAGCGTCAACTATATCTGCCACCTGTTTGTGGTGCGGATGGATCTGCTGGAGCAGGTGGGAAGGTTCCGCCAGGAGTTTGACGGGGCTCAGGATTATGACTTTATCTTCCGATGCACGGAGAAGGCTGAGAAAGTATACCATATTCCCAAGGTGCTGTACCACTGGAGATGCCACCAGAATTCCACTGCCAGCAACCCGGAGAGCAAGACCTACGCCTTTGAAGCCGGAGCCAGGGCCATTATGGCCCATTATGAGCGGATGGGCATAGAGGCGGAGTCAGTGGAGAAGGGCGTGGACTTCGGGATCTACCATACCAGGTTTAAGATTGCCGGGGAACCGCTGGTGTCGGTGATCATCCCCAATAAGGACCATCATCAGGATCTGGATCTGTGCATCCGGTCCCTGGTGGAGAAGGCCACTTATAAGAATCTGGAATTTGTGGTGGTGGAGAACAACAGCACCAGGCCGGAGACATTTGCATATTACGAGAAGATCCAGCAGGAGCTGGGCAATGTCCGGGTGGTGAAATGGGAACGGGAGTTTAACTATTCCGCCATCAACAATTTTGGCGCAGGGTTTGCCAAAGGGGAATATCTGCTGCTGCTGAACAATGATACGGAGATCATCGAGCCGGACTGCATCCAGGAGATGCTGGGCTTCTGCCAGCGGGAGGATGTGGGAATCACAGGCGCCAGGCTGCTGTATGGGGATGACACCATTCAGCATGGGGGCGTGGTGATCGGGTTCGGCGGGATAGCCGGGCATACGTTTATCGGGCTGCACAAGGCGGAGAACAGCTATTTCCACAGGGCCGTGTGCGCCCAGGATTACAGCGCGGTGACCGCGGCCTGCATGATGACGAAGAAATCGGTGTTTGACGCGGTGGGCGGTCTCAGCGAGGAGCTGGCGGTGGCCTTCAATGATATTGATTACTGCATGAAAGTGCGGCAGCTGGGGAAACTGGTGGTGTATGCGCCGTATGCAATGCTGTACCACTATGAGTCGAAGTCAAGAGGGCTGGAGGACACGCCGGAGAAGATTGAACGGTTTAACCGGGAAGTGGCGATTTTTATTAGGAAATGGCCGGAGATTATTAAGAACGGCGATCCGTATTATAATCCGAACCTGACACTGCGCAAGTCCAATTTTGCGCTGCGGGATTTATTGAAGGAGAAGATTGGGGAGCCTTATGACTTGAGCGCGTATGAGCGGTATGCGCCTGGGGAGAATGTATGAAGAAAGTAACGGTGGTGATTCCCAATTATAATGGGCTGAGGTTCATGGATACCTGCTTTGAGGCGCTGAAGCTGCAGATGTGCCGGGATTTTGAGGTGCTGGTGGTGGATAATGGTTCCACGGACGGCAGCGTGGAGTGGCTGAAGGAGAAGGGGATTCCTACGGTGTTTTTGGAGAAGAACACCGGGTTTTCCGGGGCTGTTAATGTGGGGATTAAGAGGGCGGTTACGCCGTATGTGATTTTGCTTAATAATGATACGGAATTGGAACCGGATTATATGGGGGAAATGATTCGGGCTATTGAGAAATCGGATCGGATTTTCTCGGTGAGCGCGAAGATAATGCAGATGTATGACCGGGAATTGATGGATGATGCAGGGGATATGTACAGTGTGCTGGGGTGGGCGTTCCAGAGAGGTGTGGGACGGTCGGAGCGTAAGTATAATAAGGCCTGCAGGATATTCTCTACTTGCGCAGCGGCCGGGATATACAGGCGCGAAGTTTTTGAGGAGATTGGGTATTTTGACGAGATGCATTTTGCGTACCTGGAAGATATCGATGTGGGATATAGGGCCAGGATCGCTGGGTATGATAATGTATATTGGCCAAAGGCGGTGGTATACCATGTGGGCAGCGGGACCAGCGGAAGTAAGTATAATGCGTTTAAGGTGAGATTGGCAGCCAGGAATAACGTATTTTTGAATTATAAGAATATGCCGGGGTGGCAGTTGGCACTGAATGGTATACCGATTGCAGTTGGAATTTGGGTGAAGTATGGATTCTTTAAGCGGATGGGATTCGGGAAAGAATATTGGGAAGGGTTTTGGGAAGGCATCCGGGATAGGAAGAAGTGCCGGAGAGTTGTGGTGAAAAAGGAGAATTTTGGAAATTATCTGAAGATCCAGGGGGAATTGATGGCCGGGACGGCTGTTTATATTTGGGAGTTTGGATGCAGACAGATTGGGAAGGTTTGGAAGTAGATGATGATGCCAGGGGCGGGGAAGCCAGGAGACGCCGCGGCGCCTCCTGGCTTTGCGGCTGGCGCCGCATTCATAAAAATCACAAAACACCCGGCGGCATATCAAAACATACCGGAGCACTCCCCACAGCCCGCAGGCTGCACCGCTCCGCTGCTTGCTGAGATCCGATGGTGAGGATTGTTAAGAAATTTTGTTTTTGGAATCGGCTCTCAGTAAGCGGCGGATCAGCGCAGCCTGCGGGCTGTGGGGAGCGCTCCGGCATGCTTTGCTCTGCCGCCGGGCGCTTTGTGATTTTTATGACCCTGCTTGTAGATAGAAAAAATTAAGATAAATTTTATAGTCATAACATTTCTTATCATGTATAATATACAGGATATTCCGTGTTTTTGATCGAATTTTGCGGTTGCTGCGGTTTGGCGGCCGGGGATTAGGTGAGATGAGGTAGAATGATTAAGGATAATCAGAAGACGTTGAATAAGCTGCATGTGGTTCTGGATGCGCTGATTATTTTAATAGCTTATAGCCTGGCCTGGCTGATTGTTGTCAGTGGGCTGGTGCTGCCGATTGTGGGCGGGGTGCTGGAGCCGGAGGTATATTTTGCGGCGCTGATCTTTATTGAGCCTATTTATCTGCTGCTGTATGGGGGCTTCCATTTATATGCGCCCAAACGGATACAGGGCAGGCGCATGGAGTTTGCGAATATCTGCAAGGCCAATATTATTGGCCTGATGCTGTTTACCTTTGTGCTGTTTGCGGGTAAACAGAGCGGATACCTTGGGAACTTCTCAACCAGGATGATCCTGGCTTTCTTTGTACTGAATATTGTGCTGCAGGAAGCAGAACGCCTGTTGATCCGCATGCTTCTGCGGTCTATGCGCTCCAATGGCTATAATCAGAAGCATATTCTGCTGATCGGCTACAGCCGTGCCGCGGAGGCGTTTATTGACCGGGTTTCCATGAATCCGGAGTGGGGATACCAGATCCGGGGGATACTGGACAACCAGCAGCCCAAGGGCTACTCCTATAAGGATGTACAGGTTCTGGGATCGATCTCCAATCTGGATGTATTTCTGGAGTCCAACACCCTGGACGAAATTGCAATCACCCTGAGCATCAAGGAATATATGAATCTGGAACATATCGTGGCTTCCTGCGAAAAATCGGGAGTCCACACTAAGTTTATTCCGGACTATAACAATATGATCCCCACCATTCCCTTTATGGAGGACCTTCAGGGCCTTCCCGTGATCCATATCCGCCACGTGCCGCTGACCAATATGTTCAACGCTACGGTGAAACGGTGCATGGACCTGGCGGGAGCGGTGTTCGGACTGGTGCTGTTTTCTCCGCTTATGCTGCTGACTGCTCTGCTGGTGAAGATCACATCCCCCGGGCCGGTGCTTTACAGCCAGGAGCGGGTGGGCCTGCACAATCATACATTTAAAATGTACAAGTTCCGCTCCATGGAGGTCCAGGACCCCAATAAAGAGCGGAAACAATGGACCACTCCCCACGATCCGCGTGTGACGCCTGTGGGGCGGTTTATCCGCAAGACCAGCATCGACGAGATGCCCCAGTTTTTTAATATCCTGATCGGGGATATGAGCCTTGTGGGGCCAAGGCCGGAGCGGCCGCTGTTTGTGGAGAAGTTTAAGGAAGAGATTCCGCGCTACATGATTAAACACCAGGTGCGTCCGGGACTGACCGGATGGGCACAGGTAAATGGTTACAGGGGTGATACATCCATTACGAGACGCATCGAGCACGACCTGTACTATATTGAGAACTGGAGTCTTGGGTTTGATGTGAAGATTCTGTTTTTGACAGTCTTTAAAGGCTTTATTAATAAAAACGCATATTAAATGCATGGGGAAACACATACTATTTATACCCCGTGGTGTACGTTTGAATACCTGTCTCTTATACACATCTCCGAGCCCACGAGACCAGAGAGGATCTCGTATGCCGTCTTCTGCTTGAAAAAA
>URUZ01000104.1 GCA_900551225.1 uncultured Clostridium sp. | reverse complement strand
TTCCATCTCCTTCCCCCGCAGGCACAATCACCCCGTCTTTTCCCCGGGCATCCTTCACATGCACATACTCAATAAACGGCCGCAGCTCCCCATAAGCCTGCCACGCATCCTGCCCGCACTGCACAAAATTGGCGAAATCGAACACCGCCCGGAAGCTGTCCCCATAAAAAGCCTCCATCAGTTCACGGCAGCGGTAAATAGTGTCCCCATATATATCCTTCTCATTTTCATGCAGCAGCACCACCTTCTGGGCCTCCGCATAATCCACCATAGCCCCCAGCCGTTCAAACACCATCCCCTTATATTCCTCAGGCCGCTTCCCCTGAGGGATAAAAAAGCTGAATATCCTGATATACCGCGTGTCCAGCACATGCGCCAGTTCCACCACATGCTTAAAGTGCTCCAAATGCCCGGCAAAGTCCTGGGTGATCTCGATCTTTCCAATGGGCGAGGCCAGAGAGGACACGCGCAGCCCCCTGTGGTCCAGCCGGCCCTTGATCCCGCGGGCTTCCTCTGCGGAGCAGGTGTCAACCCCTCTCCCATCCACTCCGCGGATCTCCATATAGCCCATTCCCAGCCGGTTTAACACCTCCATCTGCCGCTCAAAGTCCGGTGATATCTCGTCCGCGAAACCGGACAGTAAAACGCCCATTACAGATATTCTCCATATCCCATGCTGCGGATATTGTTCACACTGGTTCGGATGCAGTCAAAGGGGTCCAGCCCATAGGTCTGATCCTGCTCAATGGGCAGGTAGACGGCTCCTCCCTCCACAGCGGCCGCAATTATGGCCTTCATGTCCAGGTTCCCCTCGCCGATCTCCGCGAACTGGATGCACTGCTCCCTGTGGAAGATCTCCTGTGTCGGTTCCCCGTCCGGGAAATAGATGCGGTAGTCCTTCAGATGCACCATCTCCTCCCTTCCCGCCAGCCGGTTAATCCATTTCACCGGGTCATGTCCCGCTCTCTGAATCCAGTGCACATCGATCTCAAATCCCACCAGCTCAGGATCTGTATTCTCCACCAGCAGCTCGAATCCTGTTTTCCCGTTAAACTTCTCGAACTCAAAATGATGGTTGTGGTAATACAGCTTCAGCCCCTGCTCCTTCAGCAGCTTCCCGTAATGGTTCAGATCCCGGGCCGCCTGGTAATATCCCTCCTCATTGTGAATACAGATTCTGGGGATCAGGGAGTCCCGCACATAGGTCACTCCCAGGCGCCTGTTGGCCTCCACGATCCGGTCAAAGTCCTTCTCAATGTCAAATCCTTTGGCGCCCGGGCCAAACAGGGGCTTGTAATTCAGGCTGGTGGACATGACCGTCACGCCATGTTTGGCGGAGGCTTCCAGAACCCGGTCTATGAACTCGTCGGTCATGTCCACCTGGGACAGCTCGAAGTAGGACAGCCCCGCTTCCTTCACCAGCCGGAAGGTATAATCCGGCCCCTTATCCCACATAACGGTTTTCACCATGGACATATTCAGCGCTATTTTCGGCGCGCCTTTTCTTGCTTCACTCATTTCCTTCCATCTCCTTCCACATAATAACTCTGTGCTCCCGGGAAGAGCGGCGGATGGCCTCGATCAGCAGGATCACCTGCCCCTCCTCCTCAATACTGACGCAGCTGTCCTCATTTCCCGACAGGGTCTCATAGAAACCGCGGATGCGCTCCACATGGCTGGCCCCGTAGTAGGTCTTGGAACCCGGCAGGCGCTTGTCGCGGACCACCAGGGCCTTCTCGTTCTCATTCTCAGCGGGCCCATACCAGAGGCCGTAATCCTTGATGGTAAATGTTCCCTTCTCGCACACTGCCTGAAGCTCGATGCTGGAATTCTTCACGTAGGTAATGGTCCCAAGGAAGGTTCCCGTGACCCCGCTCTCAAACTCCACATGGGCCATGGCCGAATCCTCCACCTCAATCTCATGGTGCAGCAGGTTGCAGATCTGCCCGGTGACGGACCGGATCTGCCCGCCCAGCAGCTGCATCTGGTCCAGGGTGTGAAGGGCCTGGTTGATCATACAGCCGCCCCCGGCCTCCGCCATGCTGCCCCGCCAGGGGGCGGCGTTGTAGTAGCCCATGTCCCGGGACCAGATGGCTACGGCCTTGATTCCCAGCAGCTTTCCATACTCCCCTGAAGCCAGCAGCGCCTGAAGCTTGATAAAAGTGGGGTTCAGACGGTTCTGCAGGCAGATGGCCAGCCGGAAGTCATATTCCTTCTCCAGGTTCTTCATCAGCCGCAGCTGGGCGCTGTCAATGGTGCTGGGCTTCTCGCAGAATACGTCGATGCCCCGCTGGGCGCAGGCTCTGGCAGCCTCATAGTGCAGATAATGGGGCAGGCAGATGTGTACTGCGTCCAGCTGTTCCCGGTCCAGCATCTCCTCATACTTCCCGTAGAAATGCACTCCCTCCGCCAGTTCCTCTGCCTTCT
Source organism: uncultured Clostridium sp. (assembly GCA_900551225.1). GTDB lineage: Bacteria > Bacillota > Clostridia > Lachnospirales > Lachnospiraceae > Enterocloster. The sequence continues at coordinate 11,727 of URUZ01000104.1, read as the reverse complement.
CAGGCTTTACATCGCTGACAGCCACAAGCTCCACATTGTCCATCTGGGCCAGGGCGTTTCTGTGTGTTCTGGACACAGTGCCCAGCCCGATGATTCCTGTTCTAAATTTTTTCATTCTCTTCCTGCTCCTTTTTGACCCTCTCCTGCAGTTTCTCATAAAACAGCGTTTCATCCACCGGTATCCGGACCGCATGGCCCAGCCAGTCGGACAGGAACATAGCGTTGGCGATCTGTACGGCCTGGACGCCCTCAGCCCCCGGCGCGATCAGGGGTTCGCCGCGCAGAATGGCGCCGGCAAAGTTGATCAGCACGTCAATGTGCTGCTGGTCCCAGTTCTCGGGGCACTCGAAGCTCTCCTCCGTGTATAATTTCTCCCCGGACTGCCCCTTCACCAGGGCCAGCATCTGGCGGAAATCCAGCTCCTGGTTCAGCACCGCCTCGGGCTTGTTCAGCTTCTTCACGGTCACAGTCTTACTGTCTGTAATAATAATCTTGCCGTTGTCCCCGTGGATCTCCAGCCGGTCCGTGCCCAGGGCATCGTGGGTGCAGGTGACAAAGGTTCCCGTGGCCCCGCCCGGATATTCAAAATAGGCGGTGACATCGTCCTCCACTGCAATATCCCTGTGGGAGCCGTATTTTAAGTGGGCTTCCATGGTGGCCGGCATACCGCAGAGCCATTGGAGCAGATCCAGCTGATGGGGCGCCTGGTTCACCAGCACGCCGCCGCCCTCCCCCGACCAGGTGGCTCTCCAGGCGCTGGAGTCGTAATACTTCTGGGTCCTCCACCAGCTGGTGATCATCCAGCTGACCCGGCGCAGCTCCCCGATGGTCCCCGCCTCCAGAATTGCCTTCACCTTCTGGTACAGGGGATTCATCCTCTGGTTGAACATCATGGCGAACACCAGGCCGGGCTTCTTGGCCGCGGCCTCATTCATTTCCTTAATCTGGGAGACGTATACGCCGGCAGGCTTCTCCACCATCACGTGAAGGTCCCTGGCAATGGCGTCAATTGCCATCTGGGGGTGCAGGTAATGGGGGACGGCGATCACCACCGCATCCACCTTTTTGCTGTCCATCAGATCCAGGTAATTGCCGTAGACAGCCACTGTGCCGGGCAGGTTCTCCTCTGCCCACTGCCTGCATTTTTCGTCAATGTCGCAGACCGCCGTCAGGCAGGCCCCAGGGATCTTGCCGTCCACCAGCCAGCCGCTGTGGCTTGTCCCCATACTCCCTATTCCAATCATTCCAATCCGTACTTTATCCATATTCTGTAATTCTCCTTTCTTGTGCAAAGCTGTGAATGGTAACGCGCTTACCCCTTTACCCCGGCTGAGGCAAAGCTCTCAATAAAATATTTCTGGGTGAACAGAAACAGCACGATCAGCGGAATCAGTGATACCGTGGCTCCGGCCATGATCAGCGCATAGTTGGTGGAGGCGTCCTCCTGGAAACGCTGCAGGCCCACCGTCAGTGTGAACAGCTTGTCATTGGACAGGAACACCAGGGGATTGATGTAATCATTCCAGGTCCAGGTAAAGGACAGCAGCAGTGCGGTCATCAGGCCGGGTTTGGCCAGAGGCAGGATCAGCTTCATAAAGATGGTGGGGTGGGACGCCCCGTCAATATAGGCCGCCTCCGTGTACTCATAGGGGATCTGCATAAATACCTGGCGCATCAGCAGCACGCCGAATACCGAGAAGAGTCCCGGCATGATCAGGGCCAGATGGGTGTTGGTGATGTGCAGCTGGGAAAAATAGATGTACTTGGGCAGCAGCAGCACCTGGCCCGGAATCATCATGGTGGACAGGTATACCGTGAACAGGAACTTCTTCCCCCTGAAGTTCAGCCTTGCGAAGGCATAGGCCGCCATGGTGGTGATGACCAGCTCCCCGATGATGGTGAAAAATGTTACCTTGATGGAATTCAGATAATAACCCGGGAAATCGCTCTTGGTAAACACAGTGACATAGTTCTGGAAATTCCAGTTTTTAGGAATCAGGCGGACCGGGAATTCCATCACATCGATCTCGTATTTGAAGGAGGTCGAAAGCATCCATAAGAACGGGAATATAAATACCAGGGCCAGGGCGCCCACAATCACTGTGGCCACAATCCTGGCGATCAGGCGTTTTGTCGTATAGCTCATATGTCCCCTCCTAATATGAGAATTTCTCTTCCAGTTTTTGTAAAACTGTTGAGAATGCAAAGATGACCAGGAACAGCACAATGGCAACCGCGGCCGCATATCCGATCTTGTACTCCTTAAATGCGTAATAATAGATACTCTGAACCAGCACCGTGGTTGAGAAACCGGGGCCTCCCTCTGTGATGATGTTGACCTGGTCGAAGATCTTAAAGGAATTGATGGTGGCCAGGGTGATGCAGAAGAAGATACTGGATGACATCATGGGAATGGTAATCCGGAAAAATGTCTGTATGGCCCCTGCCCCGTCCACCGACGCCGACTCATAGACTTCCTTGGACAGGCCCTGCATGTTGGCCAGCAGGATGATACAGTAGTAACCCACGTCATGCCACACGGACATCATGATAATTCCCTTTAGCGCCCACTTGGAGCTGATAAACCACTTGGGCGGATCAGCCACATGGAACACGCTGGAGAGAATGGAGTTCACCGGGCCGTTGTCCGGGTAGAGCAGCACCATCCACACCGTTGCCACGGACACAAGGGACGAGATATAGGGCATAAATGTCATCATGCGGATGGGGATCTTACAGTACACAAACTTGTTCAGGACGCCGGCCAGCACCAGCGCGATGGAGATGGTCAGAGGCACATAGGTCAGGGAGTACACCAGGTTGTTCCTGAGAGCCGCCCACACCCGCTCATCCCCAGCCATGTTCCGGAAATTCTCCAATCCCACGAAATCGATTCCGGCCATCCCCTTCATGGGGTTCCAGGTGGTAAATCCCAGAAACATGGACATCAGAATAGGTACAATGATAAATGTTGTCGTTCCGATTAAGCTCAGGAGGAGGAAGCCGTAACCGGCCCGCTCCTCCCGCAGCTGCATTTTATTCAGTTTCGTTCCAGCTTTCATGCCAGCACCGCTTCCCCTCTTTCCGGCCTATTGCTTGGCCAGCTCCTCATTTACGCGTCTCTCAATATTGTCCAGGGTCTCGTCCAGAGACTTCTCCCCATTGAAATACTGCTCGATCTCCTCCTTGCCGATCTGCATATACTGTGCGCCGCAGGGACCGATGATCTTGTTGGTGGACAGCTTCACATTGCTGTCGAAGAACTTCTTGCCGTACTCCACGGGAAGCCCGGAACCTTCGCAGTAGATATCCACCATCTCGTCATTGTAGGCGGGCAGATAGGTGGGCAGGTTGCCGGAAGCTGCGATATAATTAGAGCTCTCCTCCACGTAGTAGCGGATGAAGCGCCAAGCCTCCTCCTTGTGTTTGGAGTTCTCGGGGATGCCCAGCACGGAACAGGAATAGTTGCTGCGGGGTCCCTCCACGGTCTCGTCATACCGGGGCATATAGGCGACGCCCACATTGAAATCAAATGGGAACTTCTCTTTATTCTTCATACCCCTGACCAGCCAGCTGCCTGCGCTGACCATGGCTTCCTTGCCTCCAAAAAAGGAGCTGTTAATCCCCGCCTTCACCGCCACGATCTGGCCGTAAGGCATCTGTGTGCCCTCATCGTCCAGCAGCTTGCGGGTCTCCAGGCCCTTCTGCCACGCGGGGTCCTTGATATTGCATTTCCCGTCCTCTGTGTACCATTCGCCCTTCTGCGCGGCAATGGTGGCCCACTCATTGGCATATGTATGGGTGTAGGTTCCGTAGATCCCCTGATCCCTGCCCCACTCCGCCATCTTCCTGGCAATGTCAATGTACTCGTCCAGGGTCCAGTCATCCGTTGGGTAGGCGACCCCGGCCTCATCGAACATATCCTTGTTGTAGTAGATCACGCTCTGGGTGGCGCGGAAGGGGAGGCCGTAATACTTGCCGTCAGACTGCCCCCATACGGCGTACTTTCCAAAAGAAGCCTCCATGTCCAGTCCGTCCCTGGCAATGAAATCATCCAGAGGGGCCAGCATGCCGGACTCAAATCTGGTGAACTGGTCGCCGTCCGAGATGGGCATCACGTCCATGTCGCCGCCGCTCATGGCCAGGATGTCCAGCTTGGTCAGGCGCTCGCCGTTGGCGGGAATGCTGTGGGCCTCCACCTGGATATCCGGGTTGGCGGCGTTAAAGTCATCGATAAATTTCTGGTCCGGAATGTCCCAGTCGTAGTAGTTGATCACCACCGGTTCGCCGGCTGCCTCCGCCTTGCTCTCCCCCGCAGACTCCACGCTGCTGCCTGCCGCCGGCGCCGCTGTGCCGGAATCTGTCTTTCCCCCGCAGCCCGCAAGCAGACCTGCTGCTGCCAGACACATCAGAATACTCATTGTTCTTCTCATACTTGTCATCCTCCTTTGAAATAGTTCTGCTGCAAAAAAATAGGCATTCAGTTTTACGGATCACCCATAAACTGCATGCCTATATCATATCAGCCGCCAATTCTGAGAACAATTCAGAAAATTTACTATTTCATCAGATTATTTCACGGTCTCTTATATTATCAGACAGCTCCTGCTGCCCGCCCGGAATTGTCAGCGGAAAGCTGAGCTCCATCCTGGTTCCTTCCTGGGAATTACTGGTAATAATAAACACGGCGGCGGCTCCGTAGCACAGCCATAATCTCCTCATAATGTTCCGTATGCCCACGCCTCCCTGCTTCTTCTCCTCCCCCGTATCCCCTGCAGCGGCGATGCCGTCCCACAGCCCCTGCAGGGAATTAAGCGTCTCCTGATTCATGCCCCTGCCGTTGTCGGACACGATCACGGACAGCTTCTCCTGCTGCTTGGTCAGGGATATGAGAATCTCCCCCTTAATATGGTAGGGTTCAATGCCGTACTTGATGGAGTTCTCCACCAGAGGCTGGAGAATGTGTTTGAGCATCACCGCCTCCAGCACCTGCTCCCCCGCCTCCACCCGGTAGTCCAGGCGGCCGCCGAACCGCACCTGTTCCAGGTACATGTACAGCTTCACATTCTCGATTTCCTCCCTGGCTGTGGTGTAGATGCCTGTGGTGTTCATATTGTTCCTGAACAGATGGCCCAGGGCCAGGATCATCTTTGAGACATCCTCATTGCCGTCCATCAGAGCCATCCAGTTGATGGAATCCAGGGTATTGTAGAGGAAATGGGGGTTGATCTGCATCTGCAGGGACTGGAGCTGGGCCTGTCTGGCCTCCACGATCAGGTTCTGCTCCTTGATCTTGGCCTCATACACCTCATGGATCAGGTTGTCCAGCCGGTAGGCCATGAGATGGAACCTGGAGAACAGGTTGTCCACCTCCCTGATCCCGGTCTGCCTCCGGATCTCTATGTTAAAATCTCCCCGTTCCACCATCTCAAATTCCGTCTCCAAGCGTCTGATGGGGCGGCTTAAGGACTCGGCGTTGCGGGCCGACAGATAGTAAAATGCCGCCAGCAGCACCACCGACACCCCGGCGCAGACCAAGATGGCCATGTGAGCGTCCTTTAAGATAAAGCTGCGCTCTGTGAGGCACACCGTATACCAGTCCACCGAGGCGTCCGTAGGCCCATAGGTCAGCAGATACTCCTTCCCCTCAAAATCCACATACGTATTATTGTTCTTCTCCTTCAGCAGCTCCGGGGCAAACATGCTGCCCCTGCGGCTCATGTCGCTGCCGCCGATGATGTGGGAATCCCCTGACACCACGAACACCTTCCTGCCCTGGTTGGAGTAGTCCGAATGGCTGAAATTCAGCATACTGTCCAGATTCAGCGTAAAGTAGACATAGCCCAGATCCTGGCCGATCTTGGTCAGGTCCGTCACATAGACGGAGCGGATCTTTTTCACGGCCGAGATCACCACATGGGGCCCGTAGTTGTCTGTGGCCATCTCCACCGAATCCTTCAGCCACACCGTCTCCCCGTTGGAGCCGGCCGCCTGGCTGTACCAGGGATAGCTTCTGGCCTTTTTCGCTGTGTCGAACTCGAACATGCTTCCGATCATTTCCCCGTCCCTGGAAAATACGGCGATGTTGTCTATCATGTACAGGGAATTGGAGGCGCGGGAAATGGTATGGTTCACGGATACCCGCCGCATATAGAGGCTGTCCTCCACCGCGCTCTTCCTGTCGCTGAGAATCTTCTGGAGATCCGGGCTGTAGATCACATCCCGCACCGTCACCTCCAGCCCCCGCAGCTTGGTGTCAATCTCCCCGCTCTTCTGCTGCACCACCTCATTGCTGGCCTGGATGGCGAACTTGCGGGAGTTGCTGCTCAGCAGCACGTAGCTCACCACACAGATCAGAATCACAGACAGCACGATGGATAAATATGCTGTGAAAATAAAATGGTTGCGCAGCGTCATTTTCCTATTCATCGCGCTCACTTCCCATCCCCCCGCTTAAGCGGCTCAGATAATCCACAGGAGAGATGCCGTACCGCCGTTTAAAGGCATCGGTAAAATACCTGGAGCTGCCGTAGCCGGTCATGTCGGCGATCTCATAGATCTTGTATTTCCGCTCCATCAACAGCTCCCTGGCCCGCTCGATCCGCAGGGCCACAAGGTAGGACTTGAAATTCTCCCCGTAGGTCCTGGCAAATGCAGTGGAGAGGTAGCCGTAGCTGACCCCCAGATGCTCCGCCACCTCCCGCAGGGACAATGCCTTGTTCCTGTAGTTGTCCTCTATGTACCTGCGGGCCTGGCTGCTCACCAGTATGGCCGTGCTCTCCGTGTTGTCCCGCAGCTGGGCCGCCAGCAGATGGAGATCCTCTTTAAAGCTGTTCTTTACGGCCTCCGTCTCCCCTGTTTCCAGGCGGTAGAGCCGGAACAGGGGCGGATTCTCCAGATGGAAATACAGGGCCGCGGTCCGCAGAGCCTTCAGGCAGTAATCCCTGGCCCCGGCCGGCTGCTCTCCCTCCGGGGCCTCAAACAGGGCCTCCACAAAGCGGTCCAGCTCATCATACCTGCCCTCCTCCAGCATCCGGATCAGCCTGGCCTGGTACTCCTGCTGGCAGCCTTTATTCTTCACGTCCACACCGCGCAGCATCTCATATTCCGACTGGAGGTACAGTTCCTTCTGCTCATTCTGCTGTTCCTGGTCCAGGCACGCCCTCAGGCCGGCGAATATCTCCGTAATCTTGTTGGGGTCCAGGGGTTTTAAGATATAGTTCTCCACCTTCAGCTTGATGGCCTCAATGGCATAGTCAAACTCGCTGTAGCCGCTGATCACCACTGTCTTGATCTTGGGCCGGGCCTCCTTGGCCAGGCGGATCAGGTCCAGCCCGGTGATCTCCGGCATGCTGATATCCGTCAGCAGCACATCAATGGGCTCTTTCTTAAGGATCTCCAGAGCTTCCCGGGCATCGCCCACCACCCCGGCCAGCTTAAAGCCAAGCTCTTCCCATTTGATAATCCTGCCAAGCCCCATGCGGATCATGATCTCGTCATCCACTATCAACACTTTGTACATATCTCATCCCCCTCGTAAGCCCCGCCATGCATCTCACCTTTGAAAGCGAATCCCGCAAGCGGGATTCTCCGCCTGCGGCAGGTCGCTTCGGCGGCATCATTTCTCACCGCCTGTGAAACAAAAAAGCTGCCGCTTAAACGATCTTCAATCGTTCCATGGCGGCAGCGCTAAATACTGCTGTAATGCTGTTGTCAGCCGGAGACAGGCGCAGCCCCATCCCTTATACAGACTGGATATCCAGCACAATGTTACAGTCCGAAGCGTGCTGATAGTTGATGTCCAGCGAATACTCCACATTGACCTTCAGGCTGCTCTCCTGCTCGTCAATCCGGATCTTGTTGGCCTGTATGCCGATCACCAGATCCCCCATGGGGGTGGTGTAGCAGGACAGGTTCTTCTTATCCTTCTCAAACTGCATATGCGCGCTGGCAATCCCTTTTTTAATAATGTCCACGCTGTCCGGTGAAACCTTTATGACATTTTTCACCTTCCCGGCGAAGCCTTCCATGATCTCTTCGTACATGATGTAATGCTTGCCGTTTTTGTGGTAATAGTCCCCGCGGGTGATCATCTCCACATCCTCGTCCTCATTATCCAACGCCTGTACTCCGCTGATTGTAATCAGCACATCCTTTGTCATGTTCGGAATTCCTTTCTGTTGTGTTGCAGTCACTGGAATCGCGGCAGGGCGTGGTCCAGAAGCTGGTTCACCAGCGCTTCCTTGCTGGTTCCCCTGGCCTCCCACAGCATGGGGTACATGCTGATGGCCGTAAATCCAGGCATGGTATTGATCTCGTTAAATACCACTTCCCCGTTGTCCTTTACAAAGAAGTCCACACGTGCCAGCCCATAGCCGTCCACTGCCTTAAACACAGCCACCGCCGCCTGCCTGATGGTCTCCACTGCCTCTGCGGGAAGATCCGGGTCTGTGACGGTTCTGGACTCCTCATTAAAATACTTGGCGTCGAAGTCATAGAAGTCGGCGGCAGCCAGGATCTCGCCCACCCCGGAAGCCTTCACCGGCTCTTTACCTCCGCCGAACACAGCGCACTCGATCTCGCGCCCCACAATGGTCTCCTCCACCAGGATCTTGCGGTCATGCTTCACTGCCTCTAACAGCCCCTTCACAAGTTCATCCCTGTTCTCCGCCTTGGTCACTCCCCTGGAAGATCCCGCGTTGGAGGGCTTGATAAACACAGGATAGTCAAAGTGGTGTTCCACTCTCTCCACCACCTGGTCCATGTCATCCAGCTGCTCCTTAAACACTGCTTCATATTCCGCCTGGCGCACGCCTAAGTCATCCACAATGATCTTGGTGTACAGCTTATCCATGGACACTGCCGAGGCCAGTACGCCGCAGCCCACATATGGGATGCGGGCCAGCTCCAGAAGTCCCTGGATGGTCCCGTCCTCCCCGTACAGCCCATGGAGTACGGGGAAGGCTGCATCGATCTTCACCCGGGCCATCTGGTCCCCTGTGATCAGGATCACCGATTTCTCCGTGGCGTCAGGGGAGATGACTGCGCTGGTCTTTCCATCCTTCCAGGCGCCGCTGCGGATATCATCCACGCTGTCCGTCTTTACCCAATGCCCTTCCTGGGTGATTCCGATCAGCAGAAGCTCAAAACGTGACTGGTCGATCCTGTCTATTACATTGGCCGCAGACATGCAGGAAACGATGTGTTCCGATGACTGTCCGCCAAAAATTACTGCAACTGTTGGTCTGCTCATGATGCTCTCCTCATGCTCTGCATTTTCGTCTTCCCGGCACAGACAGGTTCCACAAAAAAACCTGCCCGCCAAGTGTTTACATTATACCATATGTGTCAATAATTACAAACAGAATTTGAAAATGCAAAATACCCGGAGGTAACACCATGAAATATAGATTCAGCCTGTGCATATCCGCACTGTGCTTTTTAACAGCCTTTTTAATCGCACTGACAGCCAGACAGCAGGGCAGCGAAGCCCTGGCCACCCGCATCGCCCCTGAAATCCTGCGTTTCCACATCCTTGCCAACAGCGACAGCAGCGCGGACCAGCAGCTGAAGATGGAGGTCAAGGGCCTGGTGCTGGACTATGTGAACGAGAACCTGGGCGGCAGCGCCACCAAGGACGAAACAGTATCCTGGCTTCTGGAACACCGTTCCGACATTGAGTCACTGGCCGCAGGCTATATCCGTTCCCAGGGACAGGATTACCCCGTAGCCCTGTCCCTGACCAGAGACTATTTTCCCACCAAAGCTTACGGCGACATGGTGTTTCCATGCGGTACATATGATGCGGCCAGGATCACCATCGGCAGCGGCCAGGGCCACAACTGGTGGTGCGTGCTCTACCCGCCGCTGTGTTATGTGGACTCCATGAATGCCGTTGTACCCGAGTCCTCCAAACAGACCCTGCGGACCCTGATCCCCGATGACGACTACCAGGCCCTCCTGCCGGAAAATGAGCGCTCCGGCCGCGCACTGCCCGCCCCCTCAGATCCTGCCCACGCCGGAAATGAAAAACAGAAGCCCCAGATCCGGGTAAAATTCCGGTTTCTGGAACTTCTGTCAGCAAAATAGCCCCCGCCGCCGGGCCGTATAACATCAGCCCTTGTCCAGCAGCTCCTGGAGCGCTTCATCGCTCTCGACAATCCACACATCCTCTTCCTTTGCATTCAGGCCCAGATACTGGGCCAGGGTGCGGTCGTCGTCGCTGTTGTTCCAAATGCTGATATAGCGGTCGATCTCCTCAAAGGGGATCTCCCCCGCCTGATAACGCTCCTTAAAATTCTTCTCTTCCATTTATTTCCTCCCCCGTCCGGCCTGCTGTTCCTGCTCCTGCTCTTTGATGTTGCGTGACACAGTGATCTCCTGGTTGTCGATGTGCTCCCGCATGGCAGTCTTGGCCTCTGCGATGCTGCGGCTCTTCAGGGCGGACAGTATGTACTCATGCTCCACCAGAAGCACCTGGCGTTTATCCTCATCCTTGATGTATTCCAGGCGGTAGCGGTACATCTGCTCCCGCAGGTTATTTAACATCTGCACCAGCTTGTCGTTGCCTGTTCCCTGGTAGATGATGTCATGATAGTGCTCATCCGTCTCCGCGATGGGCATCGCCACGCCTCTGGCTATGGCCTCCTTAAAAGCCTTCTGGGACCGCTCCAGCTCCTCCAGCTCCTCCTCGCTCATTCTCTGGCAGGCCAGCTCAATGGCCAGCTCCTCCAGAGAACGCCTCACCTCCAGAACATCCCGCAGGCTCTTCTCAGATATCTTGGCCACCTCAGCTCCCTTTCTCGGGATCATCAGCACCAGGCCTTCCAGCTCCAGCTTGCGGATGGCTTCGCGGATGGGGGTGCGGCTGACGCCCAGCTTCTCAGCCAGCTGAATCTCCATCAGACGCTCTCCAGGGGCCAGCTCTCCCTTTAATATGGCCTGCCGCAGGGTGTTAAACACCACATCCCGAAGCGGCAGATACTCATTCATGTTTACCTTAAAACTATTGTCCATTGTATTTGGCCTCCTGTACGTTATAGAATCCTGTCAGATATACCTGTTTTGCCAGATTGGAATATTCCCCGAAGCGCAGGCTTTCGTATGCCTGCTGGGCCGCCCTGGGGCTTGTAAACAGGCCGAATACCGAGGGGCCGCTGCCGCTCATCATGGCGTTCACCGCGCCGCAGTCCTTCATCACCTGTTCGATCTGGCCGATCACAGGCTCCCTGGTCAGCTCCATGGCGTCCAGGGCCTCGTACACCACCTTGGTGGATACGCTGATTCCCGGCTTGGCAATCAGAACCTGGCACTGGGGCATTGGCGGCAGGGCCGTCAGCTTCTCCCCGATGCCCTCCGACAGCGCGGTGCCCCGCATGAGGCAGTAGGGAATATCCGCCCCCAGCGTAACGCCCCGCTCCATCAGGTCCTTCACCCCAAGGCCCAGTCCAAACATCCGGTTCACACCGAACAGGACGGAAGCCGCATCCGTGCTGCCCCCTGCCATTCCGGCCGACACCGGAATGAATTTGCGCAGCCGGATAAACAGCCCGTCCTTTATCCCGAATTCATCCATCAGCAGCTTTGCCGCCCGGTACGCCAGATTCTGTTCATTGTTCGGCAGGTAGAACAGATTGGTCTCCAGCCGTATGCCCGGCTCCCTGGTGCGGTACAGGTCGATGCCGTCGTGGAGCCGGACGGTCTGCATGATCATCTTCACCTCGTGGT
>URUZ01000103.1 GCA_900551225.1 uncultured Clostridium sp. | reverse complement strand
CCTTCCGGGCCAGCTCCGCCGCCTCGTAGAACGTCATGTGCTTGTACTCTCTGGCCTTGGCCGCCTTCTCCTTCTCACCGTACATGCCCTCGCAGATGAAAAGGTCTGCGTCCTGGGCGTAGTCGGCGATCACGGGAACAGGGCGGGTGTCGGTGCAGTAAGCCACCTTCAGCCCCTTCCGGTCCGGACCCAGCACCATATCCGGCGTCAGCAGCTTTCCCTCGTGCTCCATCTCCTCGCCCTTTTGCAGGCGGCTCCAGAACTTCTGGGGAATTCCCTGGGCCTTGGCCTTGTCCACGTCGAAGCGGCCCGTTCTGGGAATGGAAATTGCATAACCGTAGCACATCACATTATGATTCACACGGTAAGCATCGATCAAATAGGGGCCGATCTGAAACCGCTCCTGGTTCTCAGTCAGTTCCACGAATTTCAGCGGGAAGGGCAGCTCCGGCGCGATCATGCGCAGGGCGCTGACCACGCGCTCCAGGCCCTTAGGCCCCACAAGGGTCAGCAGCTCGGTGCGCTCGGCATTGCCCATGGTCAGCAAAAGTCCCGGAAGCCCGCTGATATGGTCTGCATGATAATGTGTAAAGCAGATCACATCAATGGGCTTGGGACTCCATCCCTTTTCCTTCAGGGCGATCTGAGTGCCCTCCCCGCAGTCAATCAGCAGGTTGCTGCCGCCGCACCGGGCCATCATGGAAGTGAGCCACCGGTAGGGCAGCGGCATCATCCCGCCAGTTCCTAATAAACATATATCCAGCATAGGTTTTTCCTCATTCTATATTATTCCTTGCTGAATCATATCACAATTAGGGCCCAATAATCAAGTGGGGCAGGCAAATTGTTGCGGGTCACAAGGCTTTCAGGCGTTTTACCAGATATAGGAATTCCTCCTTATAGGTATCGCCGCCCAGACCCTTCATGCCCTCCAGCCTTTCCGCCACCTGCTCATAGGAGGCAGTGCCGGCGTGTTCCGAGCCGCGCAGCAGCATCCCTGTCTCCGCCACACAGGCGGCAAACTGCATATCCTCCGGCAGCTCCTGGCAGAACATGGAGTCGTCTACAGGGTATTCCAGAAGCCGGCTTTCGGTTCCCTCCGGTTCCTTGTAGCGGATTTTCAGATTCAGCCATTCGCCGGAAGCCTCCCCCTGGTCCGCAGCAGCTTCATCTGAAGCCGGCTTTTTGCCCTGGTACTTTAACTCCACCCCGCCCAGATCCTCGTCAGATCCGGCAGGCACCAGCTCATACAGCGCCGTCACCCGGTGCCCCGCGCCGATCTCGCCGCCATCCTTGGCGTCGTCGTCAAAATCCCTGGCCTCCATCAGCCGGTTCTCATAGCCGATCAGCCGGTACCCCTTGACCTTGGCCGGGTTGAATTCCACCTGCAGCTTCACATCCTTGGCCACGGTGAACAGCGTGCCGCCCATCTCCTCCACCAGCACCTTTCTGGCCTCGGAAATGCTGTCTACGTAGGCATACTGGCCATTGCCGTTGTCCGCCAGGGCCTCCATCTTATTGTCCTTGATATTGCCTGTGCCGAATCCCAGCACAGACAGGAATACGCCGCTCTCCTTCTTTTTCTGGATCAGCCTGGTCAGATCCCCCTCGCTGGTGACGCCCACATTCAGGTCGCCATCCGTGGCCAGAATCACCCTGTTGTTGCCCCCTTCTATAAAATGCTTCTCAGCCAGCTCATAAGCCGTCTCAATGCCCTTAGAACCGGCTGTGCTGCCTCCTGCCTGGAGATTCTCAATGGCTGTCATAATCGCTGCCTTCTCCCGGCCTGAAATGCCGTCCGCCACCACCTGGTCGCTGGAGGCGTAGGTCACCAGGGATACGGTGTCCTCCGGCTTCAGGTTCTCAGCCAGCAGCAGAAACGCCCGCTTCACCAGGCCCAGCTTGTCCGGCGCCTCCATGGAGCCGGACACATCGATGAGAAATACCAGGTTGGAAGGCCCTGCGTGCTCCATATCCGGGTTCCCGGCCTGCAGACCGATCTGCAGAAGCTGATGGTCCTCATTCCACGGGCAGGCGCCGAGCCTGGTAGTCACGGAAAAAGGCTGCCCCTCCTCAGGTTGTGGGTAATCATAATGAAAATAGTTGAGCATCTCCTCGATGCGCACTGCATCGGCGGGCACTTCACTGCCGGACAGCACCATCCGCCTTAAGTTGGCGTAGGACGCTGTGTCCACATCCGCGGCAAAGGTGGACAGCGGCGAATTCTGCACCGCCAGAAACGGATTCTCCGCGATATAGCTGTACTCCTCGGTGTTGAAGGCCTCCGGGCTGCCGTCACTGTCCTGAAGGCCGGCAAGCGCTTCTCCCTTCAGCTCTCCCATCTCCATGGCCGCTGCCTCTGTGGCCTGCACGCGGTCCGTCTGATACTGGGCTCCGGCCGTGGCCTCTGCCGTGGCCGCGGCCTTCTTTCCTCCTCCGCAGCCCGATGCCGTTACCGCCAACAGGGCGGCCAGCAGCAGCCATACCATCAGTCTCCTTCTTTTTTTCATTGTACTTCTCCTCCCTCAAAATGGGCATAAGAAAACGCCCGGCCTATGTGTAATTCTACATTACCATAGTGCCGGGCGGGGCTCAATACACTTAAGAAAAGCCTAAATAATCTTAAAACATTTCACAGAAATTCTACCTGTTCCTCCACGTCAATACCGATCTTAAAGTTGGCTGTCAGCTGGTCATAGCAGTTCTCGCACAGGTCAAAATGATGGACTTCACCGTCCTTTTCAGAGAAGAAATCCCAGGCGTGGTCCACGGAAATAAATCCTTCCCTGGCAATTCCGTGATCCACAATTAACTTCTTGCCGCAGCAGTTGCAGATTACGGTCTCCAGCTGCCCGTTCTTTGTGTACTTTCTCATTGAGTATCCTCACCTTTCTCAGTCCTCCATCCATCCTCTCCCTGCTGTGATCCCAGCGCCGGAGGATATGGGTCTGTCTGTTTCCGCCGGTGAAAAAATCAGGAGAGGAATGTCTGATTCCCCTCCATTATATACACAAAATATGTCGAATTTAAGTGGAAATTGTTTCAAATCCGGCGGTTCCACATGATGACCGCAGCCTCGGACGGATTGTGGTAGTACCCCCTCCGCACCGCCTCCTCCTCAAAACCGTAGGATTCATACAGTTTTCTGGCACCTGCGTTGCTCTCCCGCACCTCCAGCGCCATCTCCCGCACCCCCTTGCCTCTGGCAAGATACACCATGGCATCCATCAGTTTCCGGGCTATGCCCTGCCTGCGGAAGGCCGGTTCCACCGCAATCCGCTGGATCTCTCCCTCTTCTCCCAGTATCCGCATGACGCAGTATCCGCGGAGCACGCCTTCTTCCTCATACACAAGGTAGGTATCCAGGCTGCTGCCCAGACCGCTTTGCAGCATATTCAGGGACCAGGGTTCCGTAAAACAGCCCGCTTCCAGCTGTGCTGCCCGTTCCAGATCCCAGACTCCCATGGGGCGGACGGTTCCGTCCATTTCCATATTCGTCACATCCCTTTCATATAAAATTGGCTTTAAAGCCGCCAGGAGTCCTCTACCGGTCCCCGGCCAGCCTTTTGCCTGCGCCCTCAGGGTTCAGTCTGGCTTCCCGCTCCCGCTCGGCCTGGGGCTTGCGCAGGTAATCCGGAGCGAACTCATCCGAGGACACAGTAAATGCCCCCTCATCCCCAGGGGCCTCCCCCTTCATCACCGCCAGCCCCAGGGCCGCCACGCAGGCCCCGCGCTGCCGGTTCATCTGGGGCGGAGCGAACCGGTAAGGCACTGTCAGCAGTTTCTCAAACAGCTCCCTGTACACAGGCACGCCGTCCCCCAGGAAGATCACCGGCTCACCAAGCCCGTTTAACTCCCCGGCCAGCGCTGCCGTGTCCATGGCGCACTGGGGCTTCACCACCTGGATTCCCTGTTCCATATGGTACAGTCCGGTGTACACCTGGCTGCGCTTGGCGTCCATAATGGGGCACACAAGCCCAGAGGCGCCCCACAGGTTGTAAGCCATGGCATCCACAGTGGGCACATGGACCAGCGGCCTGTCCAGGGCCAGCCCCAGCCCCTTGGCCGTGGCCGCGCCGATGCGCAGGCCTGTGAAGGAACCCGGACCTCCGGCCACTGCAATGGCGTCAATGGTCTCCAGCTCCAGCCCCAGCATTTTCACTATCTCATCCAGCATGGGCAGCAGGGTCTGAGAGTGGGTCTTTTTAAAATCCACCGTGTACTCCGCTGTCAGTATATCATCCGTCACCAGGGCCACACTGGCCACCAGCGACGAGCTTTCAATTCCCAATATTCTCATTCCAGTCCCTCCACCAGGATTCTGCGGTAGTCAAAGCCCCGGTCCAGATCCTTCTCAATGGTGACATTCACCGCATTCTTTGGCAGAATCTCCTCAATGAGCCGGGACCACTCGATGAGGCACACACCGTTTCCGTAGAAACAGTCCTCATAGCCGATCTCGTCCATCTCGCTGATATCCCCGATGCGGTACACATCGAAATGATACAGGGGCAGACGCCCATCCTCATACTGCTGCACAATGGTAAAGGTGGGACTGTTCACCGGTTCTGAGATGCCAAGCCCCGCGGCAAAGCCCTGGGTGAACACAGTCTTGCCCACCCCCAGGTCGCCGTCCAGGCAGTATACCCGGCCAGGCTCAGCCTCCTGGCCCAGCCTGCGCCCCAGCTCATATGTCTCCTCCGGCCTGCTTGTCTCGTAGATCATTCTTTCAGCCCTTTCATGGTCAGAGAGATCCGGTTCTTGCCCAGATCCACACTCAGCACCTTCACATCCACCACATCGCCCACACTGACCGCCTCCAGGGGATGCTTGATATAGCGGTCCGTCATCTGGGAGATATGTACCAGGCCGTCCTGGTGCACGCCGATGTCCACAAATGCGCCGAAGTCAATGACATTTCTCACCGTGCCCTTTAACACCATGCCCGGCTTTAAGTCCTTCATTTCCATTACGTCCGTTCTGAGAATGGGTTTTGGCATCTCGTCACGTGGATCTCTGGCCGGCTTCTCCAGCTCGCCCACAATATCCCGCAACGTGATCTCTCCCACTTCCAGCTCCGCGGCCATTTTCTTATAATCCACCGCTTTTTTACTGATTCCGGTCAGGCCGCCCTTCTTTAAATCCTCTGCGGAATACCCCAGACGTTTTAACAGAGCCTGGGCCGCCTTGTAGCTCTCCGGATGCACACTGGTGGAGTCCAGGGGGTTCTCCCCGCCCAGAATCCGCATGAAGCCTGCGCACTGTTCAAATGCCTTCGGCCCCAGCTTGGCCACCTTTAACAGCTGTTTTCTGCTGGAAAATGCTCCGTTTTCTTCCCTGTAAGCCACAATATTCTTGGCCAGAGTCTTGTTGATACCGCTGATATACTCCAACAGGGAGGCTGAGGCTGTATTTAGATCCACGCCCACCTTGTTCACGCAGTCCTCCACCACGCCGCCCAGGGTCTCCCCCAGATGCTTCTGGTTCATGTCGTGCTGGTACTGGCCCACGCCGATGCTCTTGGGGTCGATCTTCACCAGCTCGGACAGCGGGTCCTGAAGCCGTCTTGCGATGGAAACCGCGCTCCTCTGCCCCACGTCGAAATTGGGGAATTCCTCAGTTGCCAGCTTGCTGGCGGAATACACGGAGGCCCCCGCCTCATTGACAATCACATACTGCACCGGCAGCTTCAGCTCCTTCAGCAGATCCACTATGATCTGCTCAGACTCTCTGGAAGCCGTTCCATTGCCCACGGAGATCAGGGAAATGTTGTATTTCTTAATCATCTGCTTCAGAATCTTCTTGGACTCCTCCACCCGGTTCTGCGGCGCGGTGGGATAGATTACAATGGTGTCCAGCACCTTGCCCGTCTCGTCCACCACAGCCAGCTTACAGCCGGTTCTAAAGGCAGGGTCCCAGCCCAGCACCACGCGCCCCACAATGGGAGGCTGCATGAGCAGCTGTTCCAGATTCTTGCCAAATACCCGGATGGCGCCGTCCTCCGCCTTCTCGGACAGTTCATTGCGCACCTCACGCTCAATGGAAGGAGCGATGAGACGGCTGTAGCTGTCCGCCGCCACCTCCCGCAGCACCGGCGTGGTGTAGGGGTTGTCCCGGAAAATCAGCTTTTTTTCCAGGTAGCGGAGAATCTGCTCCTCGGGCGCCGTCACCTTCACGGTGAGCACCTTCTCGTTCTCGCCCCGGTTTAAGGCCAGAATCCTGTGGCCGGCCGCCTTTTTCACCGGCTCCTCATAGTTATAGTAGGTCTCGTACACAGTCTGGGCCTTCTCATCCTTGGCCGAGGACTGGATCATTCCCTCCTTCATCACCGCGTTTCGGATATACGTTCTGTACTCCGCATTGTCCGACACACGCTCCGCCAGAATATCCTTGGCTCCGTTTATTGCCTCCTGGACGTCTGCAACTCCCTTTTCCTGGGAAATGTAGGCTGCGGCGGCATTTTCCAGGGGTTCCCTGGTCATCTGCATGGCGATCAGGTCCGCCAGGGGTTCCAGCCCCTTCTCCTTGGCGATGGTGGCTCTGGTGCGGCGTTTCTGCTTGTAGGGACGGTATAAATCCTCCACTGCCACCAATGTCTGGGCCGCCTTGATCTGCTTCTCCAGCTCCGGCGTCAGCTTCTCCTGGTCCCGGATCGATCCGATCACCTGCTCCTTGCGGTCCTCCAGGTTGCGCAGATACTTCAGGCGCTCGTCCAGATCCCTCAGCACCTCGTCATTTAAAGATCCTGTCACTTCTTTGCGGTATCTTGCAATAAACGGGATTGTATTTCCCTCGTCAATCAGTTTAACAGCCGCTTCCGCCTGGCTGCGGCCTATCTGCAGTTCTTCTGCCAGTGTTTTAATAATATCCATTCATTCTTCCTCACATTTTCGGTCAGACTCACAGCTCCAAATATAGCCTGATTTCTTCTATTTGTCAATATTCCCCGGGTTCACCGTCTGGACAGTCACTAATTTTCGTGATAGAATAGCCAAGACAGCAATTGTGGAATATTAAAGGAAAGGGAACTACTCAAACTATGAATGAAAATCCCAATAACCAAAACAAATATATAGCCTCACAGCCCAACCGCCGCCCCGGCCCCAATATGGACAGCCAGTCTGAGCGCCTGGGAATCTGTTCCATCGTGGCCGGAGGCGTGGGCGTCCTGTTCTCCTGCTGCTGTTTTCCAAGCGGGCTGATCTGTGCGGCTGTGGGTATTGTGCTGGCCATCATGTCAAAGAAAGCGGACACCCGCGAGAAGAAGGCCTTCAACACACACGCCATCATTGGTATCGTGCTCTGCGTCATCGCCATACTGCTGACCTTTATCGCCTGCTATATGATGATCGTCTATTACAGTGTGCTGCGCAATCCATCCCAATACCCGGAGTTAAACGAGTTCGTGCGGCAGGTGGAGGAGATGATGAACCATCTCTATGAGCTCTACGGAACCACACCGTAATCAGCCTCATTGCTGCAGTCAACGCGTCCACTGGGGCAGAAGATCCACGCCCCTGGCCACCAGCATGTAATTCTTAAAGATCCAGTTTACCATAATGATGGCCACACCGCCGTAGACAAACCCTGTGATATGCCCCAGATACCATCTGGGGTTTTTTGCTGCCCTGGAGATCCCCCAGCTCACCAGCTCGATCAGGATCACTGCCGCTGCATAGGCCACCAGCGGATGGTACTGGATGCTGAGAGCCAGGTCCCCCCGGAGCAGCGCCCTCACAGCCCTGGTTCCGCCGCAGCCCGGACAGTATAGTCCCGTCGTAAGCTGGAACAGGCAGGGGAACCCCTGCCTTGCCATGGATGATATTATTCTAATGATTGTATCCATATATTTCTACAGCACCGCGCGGATCATCTGCTTGATCCCGTACTCTGCCCTGGCCTGCTCTGCCGCATCAAACTTCACAGCAGCAGCCTTGAATTCTCCCTCGGTCATCTCCCTGGTGAGCACTGCGAATTCGTCCATGCCGTACAGCTCCACAACCTCCACCTTTCCAAAGGAATCCGTTACATCCTGCTCCTTATTCCGGAAACTTCCCGCAATCCGCACAAAATACCGGAAAGAGGCCTGATCCATGGGCAGCACAGGCTGTCTCTCTCTGCTCCAGCCGATCTTCACATTTCGTTCCAGGTTCTGGGCCGCCTCAATCACATCCGCCACCACAGCGCTGGCCGTGGGTAGTTTTCCTGCGCCGCTGCCATAGAACATGGAGGTTCCCAGCATATTGCCCTTCACCATTATCCCGTTGTACACATCATTTACAGAATAAAGGGGGTGATCCCTGCCGATCATCACCGGAGCCACATAGGCATTCACCTGATCCCCGTTTATTCGGCTGGTTCCAAACAGCTTCACAGACGTTCCCATCTTCTCCGCATACTTAAAGTCCACATCAGTAATCTTCGTGATACCCTCTGTATAGATATCCTCAAAGTTCACTTCCCTGCCGGTGGCCATGGCGGTCAGAATGGCGATCTTGCGGCAGGTATCATGGCCTTCCACATCCGCCTCCGGGTTGCGCTCCGCATATCCCAGATTCTGGGCCTCCTTCAGCGCCCCCTCAAAAGAGTCCCCTTCCTTATCCATCTTGGTCAGAATAAAGTTGGTGGTTCCGTTGAGGATTCCGGTGATCTCCTCAATCCGCTCTCCCATCAGGCAGCGGTACAGCGGCCTGATAATCGGAATGCCGCCTCCCACGCTGGCCTCAAAGAAGAAGTTCACGCCCTTCTCCCTGGCGATCTCCAGCAGCTCCGTGCCGTAAGCCGCCACCAGAGCCTTATTGGAAGTAACCACATGCTTCCCTGCCGTCAGGCAGGCCTTCACAAAGGGATAGGCCGGATTCAGGCCGCCCATGGTCTCAACCACGATCTCTATTTCCTCATCCTGCTCAATCACCTTAAAATCATGGATAATCTTAGCCGCCACCGGGCTGTCCGGGAACTCCCGCAGATCCAGCACATACTTTAAGTCCACCGCCTGCCCTGCCTGGCGCTCAATCACATCCTTATTCTGATCCAATACCTCAGCAACACCGGAACCGATGGTTCCATATCCCATTACCGCAACTTTAATCATAATCTCAGCTCCCTATCTTATATATTTCCGGATTCACCAGACGACTTATTCTCTTGCCAGTATCTTCACATAGTGGATACCCGTCTGTTCCTCCAGCTCCTCCACCATACTCGACACATTCCCCGTATTCTCCCTGACTTCCACACTGAGGGTCAGCGTAGCCACCCCATTGACCGGAATACTCTGGTGTATTGTCAAAATATTCGCCTTATAAACCGCCACCACATGCAGCAGATCGCTGAGCAGCCCCTGTTCATCATCCATCTGGATCACAAGCGTAATGGTTTTGCCCTTTGTATTGTCATAAAATGGAAAAATATCATCCTTATACTTATAAAAGGAGCTTCTGCTGATCCCAACCTTATCCGTAGCCTCCTGCACCGTAATCGCCCGCTCCGACTCCAGCAGCTTCTTCGCTTCCACCACCTTCAGAAGCACCTCGGGCACCGCTTTCTGCTTCACAACGAAATACTTACTTTTATCTTCCATATACATCCTCTCTCAAATCCCTGTCCGTACATCAGACACATCTGTACTCATGAGGAAGATATTATCACATTTCCCCTGGAAATGCAACAGCTTTCATGTATTTCTAACGATGCACACGCCCCTTTTTATCCCCCCAGGAATCCCCAGCAAATGCCGGCGGAGCCAGCATTTGCGTACCCCCCGCATCAAAAAAGAGCCAGGTAAAACACGCCCCTGGCTCCCCTTCATTCATACCCTATTACTCATCCACCGATGCATTCTTATCCGGGCACCCCAGACTCATCCATCTCAAATAAGCGCTCATAAACGAATCCACTGCTCCATCCAGCACTGCATCCACATTCCCGCTCTCCTCACCCGTCCGATGATCCTTCACCATCGTATACGGCTGAAGCACATAAGACCGAATCTGGTTCCCCCATCCGATATCCTTCACATCTCCGCGGATTCCCGCCGCTTTCGCCGCATTCTCCTGCTGCTTCAGCATAAACAGCTTGGCCTTCAGCATCTGCATCGCCTTATCCTTATTCTGGAACTGTGACCGCTCATTCTGGCAAGTCACCACAACCCCAGAGGGCATATGGGTAATTCTGATTGCTGAGGACGTCTTATTAATATGCTGGCCGCCTGCGCCGCTGGACCGGTACGTATCAATACGGATATCATCCGAATTGATCTCCACGTCCAAATCTTCCTCAATATCCGGCATCACATCGCAGGACACAAAAGAAGTCTGCCGTTTCCCCGCCGCATTAAACGGCGAGATCCGCACCAGCCTGTGCACACCATGCTCTGACCTCAGATACCCATAAGCATTCAGCCCATTGATCTGCACGGTCACAGACTTAATACCCGCCTCGTCCCCGTCCAGGAAATCCAGCACCTCGTACTTGAATCCCTTCCGGTCCGCCCAGCGGCAGTACATCCGGTACAGCATGCTGCACCAGTCACAGGACTCTGTGCCGCCCGCTCCCGCGTTCAGCCTGAGAATGGCGTTGTTCTTGTCATACTCTCCCGACAGCAGCAGCTTCAGGCGCATCTCCTCCAGGGTTTCCGTAAAATGATCCATCATTTCCTGAATATCAGGAATCACAGAGGCATCATTTTCCTCATACCCCATCTGGATCATCACCTGAATGTCCTCATACTCTGTCTCCAGCGCACGGTAGGTATCCACATCGTCCTTTAGATTCTTAGCTTCCCGCACCATGCGGGTGGATTTATCCGGGTCATCCCAGAAGCCCGGTTCCTCCATTGATTTGTCTAGTTCCGCGATTCGTCTGACCTTGTTATCCAGGTCAAAGTGAATCCCTCACTTCCACTAATGGTTTATCATACGTTGACAACGTATACTTAAAATTATCTAACTCAACCACAGCTTCACCTTCTTTCGATTGATTTTATTTGGGAATATTTCCCATTATTAATTTAAAGGCCGGTGCCCTTAGGCATTCACCGGCCTGAAAATTTACTATTTAATTCGGCCGCAGCACTGTTTGTACTTTTTGCCGGAACCGCAGGGGCAGGGATCATTAGGATAAACCTTCTGCTCAACGCGCTTCTTGGGGCCGCTGGAAGCGGAATCATCCTTGTTGGTGCCGGTCACCTTGGCAGCCTGCTCACGCTCCACCTTCTGCTCAACACGGATGTGGAACAGGATGCGGATGCACTCCTCCTGCACGGAAGCCATCATGGACTCATACATCTCATAACCCTGCATCTTGTACTCAACCGCAGGATCTCTCTGGCCGTATGCCTGAAGGCCGATGCCCTCGCGCAGCTGATCCATATCGTCCAGATGTGCCATCCACTTGTTGTCAATAACCTTCAGAAGCACCACGCGCTCGATCTCACGGATCTGCTCCGGCTCAGGGAATTCAGCCTCCTTAATCTCATAGAGCTTGATGGCCTCTTCCTTCAGCATGTGCTTTAATTCATTTTTCTTCATCTTCTTCTGCTCATCGGTTAAAGTGATTGGCTTTAACGGAATCACAGGCAGAAGCAGGGTATTTAATTCCTTCAGATCCCAGTTCTCTGCGCTCTGCTCGTCAGAAATGGACATATCCACAGCATTTTCCACGATATCGGTAATCATCTTCAGAATCAGATCGCGCATGTTGTCGCCATCCAGAACCTTGCGGCGCTCCGCATAGATTACTTCACGCTGCTCATTGTTCACTTCGTCATATTTCAGCAGCTGCTCACGGATACCATAGTTGTTGCTCTCGATCTTCATCTGAGCCTTCTCTATGGCATTGGACAGCATCTTATGCTCAATCTGCTCACCCTCGGGCACGCCCATGGCCTCGAACATCTTCATCAGACGGTCGGAACCGAACAGTCTCAGCAGATCGTCCTCCAGGGACAGGTAGAATCTGGATTCACCCGGATCACCCTGACGTCCGGAACGTCCGCGCAGCTGGTTGTCAATACGGCGGGACTCGTGGCGCTCAGTGCCGATGATCTTCAGTCCGCCCAGTGCCTTGGCTTCGTCGTCCAGCTTGATATCCGTACCACGGCCTGCCATGTTGGTGGCAATGGTAACGGCGCCATGGATACCGGCATCCGATACGATCTCCGCCTCCAGTTCATGGAACTTGGCATTCAGCACTTTATGAGGAATGCCGCGCTTGCGCAGCATGTTGCTGAGCATCTCAGAAGTCTCGATGGCAATGGTACCCACCAGCACAGGCTGGCCCTTCTTGTAGGCAGCCTCCACCTCATTTACAACGGCTGTAAACTTTTCTTTCTTGCTCTTATATACTGCATCCTCCATATCCTTACGGATCATGGGACGGTTGGTTGGAATCTGGATAACGTCCATTGCATAGATGTTACGGAATTCCTTCTCCTCAGTCTGGGCAGTACCGGTCATACCGGCTTTCTTCTTGAACTTATTAAAGAAGTTCTGGAATGTGATGGTAGCCAGGGTACGGCTCTCACGGCGCACATTTACATGCTCCTTTGCCTCAATTGCCTGGTGAAGTCCATCGGAATAACGGCGGCCCGGCATAATACGGCCTGTAAATTCATCAACGATCAGAACCTCGTCGTCTTTTACCACATAATCCTTGTCGCGGAACATCAGGTAGTTGGCGCGCAGTGCCAGGATGATATTGTGCTGGATCTCCAGGTTCTCCGGGTCGGCCAGGTTCTCGATGTGGAAGAAATCCTCCACCTTCCTGACGCCATCCTCGGTCAGGTTCACAACCTTGTCCTTCTCATCCACTACGAAATCGCCGGTCTCCTCAACATCCTCGCCCATGATGGCGTCCAGTTTGGAGAACTCCTTGGAAACGGTGCCCTTCTCAAGCTGGCGGGCCAGAATATCGCAGACCTCATACAGTTTGGTGGACTTGCCGCTCTGTCCGGAAATGATCAGAGGGGTTCTCGCCTCATCTACCAGAACAGAGTCAACCTCATCGATGATACAGTAGTCCAGGTCACGCAGAACCAGCTGTTCCTTGTAGATGGACATGTTATCACGCAGATGGTCAAATCCCAGCTCGTTGTTGGTCACATAGGTGATATCGCAGTTATAAGCCTTCCTGCGCTCATCGGAGTTCATATCATTTAAGACAACGCCCACGGTCAGTCCCAGGAACACATGAACCTGCCCCATCCACTCCGCATCACGCTTTGCCAGATAGTCATTGACGGTAACGATCTGTACGCCTTTGCCTGCCAGCGCATTGAGGTAAGCAGGACAGGTGGAAACCAGTGTCTTTCCTTCACCTGTACGCATCTCTGCAATACGTCCTTGATGCAGCACGATACCACCGATCAGCTGCACAGGGAAATGTTCCATATTCAGCGTTCTTCTTGCGGCCTCACGTACAGTGGCAAATGCCTCAGGCAGGATATCATCCAGAGTAGCTCCCTTTTCCAGGCGCTCCTTAAAAATTCTGGTCTGGTCGCGCAGTTCCTCATCGGACTTTGCCACCATTTCCGGACGCAGGCTTTCAATCTTAGCAAGGATTGGCCTGATCAGCTTCAGCTCTCGTTCACTGTGAGTCCCGAACACTTTCTCAATAACGTTCATGGTATACTCTCCTAACTTCTTCCTTATATAAAATACATTTCCAATCAGCGTATGTGTATGCAGGTTCTTACTTCCTATTATTGGTCGGGTTCGTTCTGCTTATTCCTAAAAATGTCTGCATCCACTGCGCTTACGGTACAATCTTACTTATTGTAGCACTTCGGTTAAATTAATTCAACAAGTTAATATAAAATTAACATTTAGGACACACAATCAACGTTTTTAAAGGAAGTCTGAAAACCCATCCCCGCTCCTGGCATATACTGTAATAACTAAATCACTTGAGGTATTATTATGCTTGGCAGCTGGTCCTATCAGTCCTATCTCACCCCCTATGACTCCTTTGTTTTTTACAATGCAATCGGCAGGCACGAAGATTATTTTTACACGCCGGTGGCGGTGGCTAAACAGCTTGTAAATGGAACGAATTATAAATTTGTCTGTATTGCCGAACCAACCGGTGATGACCGT
Organism: uncultured Clostridium sp.; assembly: GCA_900551225.1. Classification (GTDB taxonomy): domain Bacteria; phylum Bacillota; class Clostridia; order Lachnospirales; family Lachnospiraceae; genus Enterocloster. The sequence goes on along the minus strand of URUZ01000103.1, from coordinate 89 downwards.
CTCCCCCATTTCGCGGTTGTCTCTATCCATCAGCCCATACATGGTGAACCGTACGCGACAGATATAAAAGCCATATAGATTAACCCCGG